>CBFGNP010000516.1:0-3968 GCA_965650095.1 uncultured Pedobacter sp.
CATATCCAAAGTTATATTTAGGCTTATAGGTAGGCACGTTAGCCTTAATTTGCGGCGTTTTATTAATCTTTTTAGACCTGATACCTGTAGATAAACTATCGTTTTTCTGACCGAAAACACTAAGGCTGCACAAAACACTCATGCATATGATGCAAGATATGTGAAGGAGAGCAGCTATTTTCCGTTGTATCTTCATGTTTGGTATGCCAAAAATATAAATAATAAAATAAAAAAATCAATCATTTTGCTTACTATTTTAATATTTAACAATATTTAACATGTTTGACCGTTGAATATCGTTTTGATCAGGGATCGTTGTTAAACATTAATGAGTTGTATTTTGTTTATTTACTGTATTTTTGCCACCGTTTAATTTAAATAATGTCACATCATATTATTAACTAGTGTCAAGTCATAAAAATTTTAATACGCTTTCAGCGGGTGGTTTATTAGTAAGTCTGGGAATTGTATACGGGGATATAGGTACTTCGCCACTGTATACCCTCAAGGCAATTTTTAATGCAGTAGTTGGAGGCGGGCAGGAGGTTACTTCTGATCTTGTTCTTGGTGCGCTTTCCTGTATCATATGGACATTGACATTGCAAACCACCATTAAATATGTGGTGATTACGTTGAGAGCCGATAACAAAGGTGAGGGCGGTATTTTTTCGCTCTACTCACTGGTACGTAAGAATGCCAAATGGCTGGTCATCCCAGCTGTTGTTGGAGGTTGTGCGTTATTGGCAGACGGTATTATTACGCCAAGCATTACCGTAACCTCGGCAATAGAAGGTCTTCAGTTAAAATTTCCAACAGTAAGTGTAATTCCCATTGTATTGGCCATCATAACGGCTTTGTTCATTATACAACAATTCGGAACCAACCTTGTTGGAAAACTGTTTGGTCCCATCATGTTTTTGTGGTTTAGCGCCCTGGGTGTGCTTGGGATTTTGTTTGTCGTGCAGGATCCAACCATATTCAAAGCATTGAATCCTTATTATGCGTTTAATTTATTGGTTAATAACCGAATGGCCCTGCTGATTCTGGGAGGCGTATTTTTATGTACCACCGGGGCTGAAGCTTTGTACTCTGATATGGGTCATTGCGGACGTTCCAACATCAGGATTAGCTGGATCTTTGTTAAAATTATGCTCATTTTCAACTACCTTGGGCAAGGGGTATGGATCTTGCACCATGGTCATTATGACACAGGTTTAAATCCATTTTTTGAGATCGTTCCGACTCAGTATCTCTTGTTTATGGTGGCGCTGGCAACAGTCGCAGCTGTAATTGCCAGTCAGGCAATGATTACAGGATCCTTTACGCTGATTTCAGAAGCAGTTAGATTAAACCTTTGGCCTAAGGTCAGGATTAACTATCCCAGTAATCAGAAAGGGCAGATCTATGTGCCCTCTATCAACTGGATTCTTTGGGCAGGTTGTATCGCTATTGTTTTAATATTTGAAAATTCAGGAGCGATGGAGGGGGCGTATGGGCTGGCCATCAACGTTACATTTTTGGCCACGACCATATTGATCGCCGCATACATGAAGCGTAAAAAAGTGCCTATGTATGCTATTGGCATATTTCTGGCCATCTACCTGCTGCTGGAGATGACATTTTTAGTGGGTAATATGTCCAAGTTCTTTCATGGCGGATGGGTAACTGTTCTAATTGGCTCTGCATTGTTTACAGTCATGTGGAGCTGGTATGTGGCCAGGAAAATTAAGAACAGGTTCGTTAAATATGTTGAGATTGAAGATTATTACCAGATTATAAGTGAGCTGAGTGAGGATATTTCTGTACCTAAGTATTCGTCGCAACTGGTTTACTTAACCAGTGCTAACTTTAAGACCGAGATCGAATCGAAGATCATCTATTCGATTATTCAGAAAGAGCCGAAGCGGGCTGATATTTACTGGCTTGTTCACGTTGATGTGGTAGATGAACCGTTTACAAGAGATTATAAGGTGGAATTCTTAATCCCGGGTAAGTTGATCAGAATCGACTTTAAGCTGGGTTTCAGGGTAGAGCAGCGGGTTAATCTGTTATATAGAAAGGTAATTGAAGAACTGGTAAAAAATGGTGAGGTGGATATTACCAGTCAGTATAGCTCGTTAAATAGGCATAAGATTGCGGGAGATTTCAGGTTCGTGCTTTTAGAGAAGCACTTGTCTAAATTCTCTAAGCTGAGCTTATATGAGCGTACGATCATGGATTATTATTTCATCCTTAAACGCTTGAGCCTTTCTGAAGAAAGAAGCTTTGGATTGGACTCCAGCTATGTTGATGTGGAGAAGGTTCCCTTAATATTTGTTACGCCGGATGATATTGAACTGAACAGATTGCCAGTATAAAAGACTCCGGCCCGGCATTCCTGACTAATATAAAAGACTTCTTATGGAGTCTTTTTTCGTATATAGCCCCCATATTTATTACTATCCATTGGTCTCATGCGTAGTTATAGTTAAATTTAAAGTCTTTTTTCTAAAAATGTTATGTATTTTTAGTTATCTGTCTAAATCTATTCGGGAATTATTTAGTTGTAATGATTTATCTGTTAAGGCTTTTATTTTTACTGCTTTTTGTTGTACGCAATACCATGTGCCTTGCACAGTCCCAAGGACCAACTATAAAGTACCTGGGGGTAGAGGATGGACTTTCAAATAATGTAGTCAACTCTTTATATATGGATCGTTTTGGCTTCATGTGGATGGGTACCTACGACGGCCTAAACCGGTATGATGGATATGACTTTAAAATTTTCAGGAACAAATGGGGCTGCGAGCACTCTTTGATTTACAACCATATTACTGCATTAAATGGGGATGGAAAGGACCGCATATGGATTGGCACCCAAAAAGGCATCTCTTATTTTGATTACAAAGATTCGAAGTTTAATCCCATTTTTTATAAGGAAGCAGATCAGCGGGTCAAAATTACCGCTGCTATAAATGCTATTGCCATCGGCAAGTCTGGGTCGGTTTATTTAGCTACTGAGGAGGAAGGTTTATTTGTGCTGAAAGAGAAAGCATTTGTTGCTGAGCGATTGGCTCATAACAAGGTGTTAAATTTTGCCGTAAAGGCCATATGTGAAGATGGGGCGAATATCTGGATGTATATAAATGGTGCCGGACTTTTTAAATACAACGAGCGGACAAAGACAATGAGATGCGTAAATTCTGAAATCACTCATGTAAGCAGTATTATAAATGGGGATGCCTATACCTTATGGATTGGTACTGAAAAAGGTTTGTTTAGTTACGATAAAAAAAGTTCGCAACTACAGCGTGCGCCGTTTAAACTAAGCGGTGAAAACATCACTGGAGTAAGTCTCGATAAAGAAAAAAAATTATGGGTATGTACTGATGGGGCTGGTATTACAGTTTATGATAGGCAGAAGAACGAAGTGAATTATCTTGTTGCCGGTAAGGGAAAAGGATTTTTGAGCAGCAATTCGATTGGCGCGGTTTTTGAAGACAGGGAGGCCAGAAAATGGATTGCCACTTTTAGGGGGGGGATAAACATTATTGACAATAAGAGCCGGCAATTTACAACCATAAATAAAGATCCTTATAAAGAGAATACACTGATTGATAATTTTGTACTGTCTTTTTGTGAAGATGCTGACCGGAATATATGGATTGGTACAGATGGCGGAGGCCTGAGTGTCTGGAATCCAAAGCTCAATGTGTACACCAATTATGTCCGGAATACCGATGTTCCAAATTCCTTAAAAAGCAACTTTGTAACCAGTATTTTAAAAGATCATAAAAATACCATTTGGGTAGCCAGCTTCTCGGGCGGTATTGATCGTTTTGACATTAAAACCAATACGTTTAGGCATTATGCCTGCGGGGATACATTAAGTAAAGCCGAGGAAGTGAATTTGTGGAAGCTTTATGAAGACCGGCAACATCACATCTGGGCAGGAACTACGAAAGGTGGTTCGCTGTACAGGTTTGATT
>CBFGNP010000517.1:0-3964 GCA_965650095.1 uncultured Pedobacter sp.
ATGGCCGGTAAAAATTGCTTTTACGTCCATCCAGGCGCGATAGATCTTTCCAGAAGTGGTACTGCCTGTTTCAGGATTTCCACCAAGTACCTGTACTTCCCGGACAAGGTCTGCTTTATGCCTGTGGCTTTGTCTAACCATTTCCACAAATAGCGATTTCAGATCGGAGTCTTCCGGGTGCAGTTCTTCCAATGCTTTTTGATAGCCTGCAACCCTGTCGTTATTAATTTCGATAAGATCATTTAAGATTTCTGTGTTTACTGTGCTATTTTCCATTTTTGTAGATATTGATGAGCTATAAAAACACGGTATCTCCCGGAATAGTTTTTTATTTTTTGGAATGTAATGCAGAATATTTAATTCCCTTCCAAATAATTTCCAAATAATTCATTATATTGTTTGCAATGAACGCTAAATTAACGAACGCTATTATCGCCGATGATCACGGTATTGTGAGAAGAGGCGTAATAAACATCATCAGAGAAAATTGGGCTGCAGTAAATGTCTTACAGGCTGAGACCTTTGAACAGGCCTTGTTTCACCTCCAAAAGCCGGTAGACCTGCTGATCCTCGATATCAACATGCCAGGTGGAAATAAGATTGCGATGCTCGATATTGTAAAAAGCATGCAGCCTAAAATCAAAATTCTGATGTTTTCTTCCTATGATGAAAAAATATTTGCCATGCGGTATATACAGGCAGGGGCAAATGGGTATGTGAATAAGAATTCAGACGAACAGGATATCATCAAAGCCATTCAGACCGTTATGGAAGGACGGAAGTATGTAAGTCAGGAAATGAAAGAGAGCCTGCTGGAAACGTTCTCAAATAACGAGCCGGGGGATAATCCCCTGAGTTTGTTGTCTAATCGTGAATTGGAAGTAGCCCTTCATCTTGCGCAAGGCCTTGGCGTGTTAGAAATCTCGAAAATCATGAACCTCCAGATGGGTACCATCAGTACCTATAAAGTGCGGACATTCGAGAAACTCGGTGTAAAAAGCACCATAGAACTGGCAGAGAAATTCAAGCTTTATTCCTCATTTTCCAATAGCGTTGCTTAAACTCCAACCCCTTTATAACACCACTCTTTAAAAGACAAGCGTTTTGGTTTGATCAAGCGTTTTCCCTGTCTTAATGTAAATGTATTTTCCCCTTTTTTCCCATTCCGGGAAGAATTCTGTATAGTAAAAATTTTGCTACATAAGCATTGCTTTCGGGACTGAAAAATCTATGATGTTATATTTCTCTTTAAATCAGCAGTTTAAGTGTAAATGAAGATTGCTTAGCTACAAATTACATCTACATAATCATACACTGCTATCTAATTAATACTACAAGATATTTTTTCTTACTGCTTTAACTTTAGCCCAACGTTCTTTTCCGGCCTGAGAAGCCAAAAAAGAAAGCACTTACATACATGGGGAATGCTTGAAAAAGTATTCCATGACATTTAACCAGCTGCCAGCCAGCTAAACGTTTGTGACCGACATTACCTTATTCATCTAAATATGAACAACAACTTACTTAACCATTTATTAAGCAGCTTCAATTACATGACTGTTAATAATAACGACGGGTTTTCTAAGAAATTATTTTTTAAAGCAGAAAAAATTTATAAAAAAGCGATATGCTTAATGGTTGTGGTATTTTATGCCTTGATCAGTCAGGTAGCTTACGGAACTGACTTTCCGGTCACCAACACCAACAATGCCGGGCTGGGTTCATTCCGGCAGGCCATCCTGGACGCAAATGCGGCAGGAGGCGGGGAGCACTCCATTATATTCAATGTGCACGGACAGATCACGCTGACCACCTCGTTGCCAACCATTACCAAAAAGAAGCTGATCATCGATGGGGAGAACAAGATCATGCTGTTTGCCACGGGTACCAATTCTATCATCAATCCTTTTGTCATCAATGCAGACAGCGTAACGGTACGGAATTTTGTCATACAGAACAACGGGGACATCAATGTAGACATCTTCCCCAACACGACAGGGATCACTATTGATAACATACGCTCTTTCAGCACGGTGGGTAATTACCTGAATGCATTCATGCGGGTGCAGGGGGCGTCCACAGACCTTACCATAAGGAACATTGTGTCTACGGATATGGAACCTGCAGGCGGTGTCTACTATGGAAGGGCTTTTTATTTTACTGGCGGCACACAAACCAACCTGGTGATGGACAACATTCGGCTCAGCACGGCAGGCAATGTGCGGGGCGGGGAAGGGATCGTGTTCAGAGATGCATCAGTAAACGGGCTGATCCTTACCAATAGTAATATCAGCGGCTTTCAAAATGGGATCGTACTGGATAATACCGGAGGCCCGGTAGAAACGGCGAATAACGTGGCGATTAGCGATGTGACGCTGGATAGCTTGTGGAGCGGCGCGTCGCTTGGTATCTATTCTGATTTTGTCAACACCAATTTCGAGATCAAACGGACTACAATAGATATGGATGTGATAGGCGCCGATAATGATGGAGACTATGCTATCCGCTTCGACAATACGACGAATAACGTGACGCTGAATACAGTAAATATAAATGAAAACGATATCCACAGCATCTGGTTCAATGGCGCTGCCAACAATATTACTATCAACCAGGCCACCATGGGGAACAGTATGCCCGGACTTTACCCTGGCTCCAATTTTATCCGGTTTGAAAGCACTTTGAACGGCCTTAATTTCAATAATTCGGTGCTGGACGCAGATAAACCCGGCAGTACGGATGATGCGGATGCCGGTATAGCATTTATAGCAGCCGCTACTGACGTGAATATCGACAATGTGACTTTTAATGAGTTCGACAACGATGGTGTTTATATATTGCAAGCGGCTACTAATTCCCAGATCAGCAATTCGAAGTTCAGCAATAACTTCGACGGTATTGAATTTTACGGCAATTTTGCCGTTAATAATGTGGACATCGTCAATTCATCCTTTTATAACCAGAGCCGTTCGGGCATCGTGATAAACGGCACCAATGCGGTAACGGATATAGACTTTACGGGCAATATCATTCGTGATAACGTTTCTCATGGTATCTTTTTTCATGCCGGTGCAAATGTGATGAAATCCGTTTCAATAACCGGAAATAACCAGATTTATAATAACGGGGGGAGTGGTGTATATTTTCACACCAATGACAATACACAGGGCGTAACCATTACCGGCAACAGCATTTACAATAATTTTAGCCCGGGTATTTTTATTGGTGCGGCATCAAACGGAAATTACAAAGGCGCCAACCGTCCGGTCATCAATTCATCAGCAGTTGCTGGTATTGGCACCTATAATGTCAGCATCACTGTGCCCAATATTGCAACAGACGCTGCCGGCACTACCTATACGATTCAGCTGTTTGCCAATGAAGCCGGTACCTCACTTTATAGTGGCCGTCAGCTGGTCGCTACTTTTGACAATGTGGCAAAAGGAAATACAACGGTTTATCCTGTTGCTTTCGCCGGTAGCCCTTCAGGGGCCTGGAGCGCCACGATCACATCCACAAAAGGTACTTCGGAGTTTAGTGAATCCAAGGCAATTGCCATCCAGGGGCCAGGCGGTGTAAGTACCGGGATTGGGGCCTGGTACCGTGCAGACTATGGCTTAACCAGGGCGCAATGGAATGACTTCAGTGGAAACAACATCAACATCCCTCAATCATCAGCTGCCAATCAGCCAACAGTGCAGGAAACAGGCATGAACTTTAACCCTACTGCGACGTTTACAGGTGTTCAGTACTTCGGTAAAGGAAACATAGTAGATCCGGCCAGTTCCGTTTTGGGTGCGGGTAACATGAACAACATCGCCATATTTGGCGCATCAACTTCAAGTGCGATGGCTGGCGGCGCATTGTTTGATCAGATGACAACCAACGGGTATGCCGTAGCGACCACTACTTCTTAAAACAATTCGCCCGCTGACTTCGACGCACCTTATGGATTTAGTAAATG
>CBFGNP010000518.1:0-3960 GCA_965650095.1 uncultured Pedobacter sp.
TTTTCATAATGAACTGTTTTAATATATCAATCAAAACAACAGTAAGCAGGTTTTGTTCGATTTAGTTTAAACGCTCGGTCAGCAGGCGCATTTCAATATGAGGAGAATGCTTTTCATATAGAATGGCGTATACAGCCCGGCTGATCGGCATATCGACCTTATACTTCTTATTGATATAGTGCATGCAGCTGACCGCATAATAGCCTTCGGCGATCATATTCATTTCCAGTTGCGCAGACTTTACCGTGTAACCTTTTCCGATCATATTGCCAAATGTGCGGTTGCGACTAAACTGTGAGTAAGCTGTAACCAGTAGGTCCCCAAGATAGGCCGACTCTTTAATATCCCTGGAGATCGGATGAACTGCATCAACAAAGCGTTTGATCTCGCGGATGGCATTTGAGATTAACACCGCCTGAAAATTATCACCATATCCAATACCATGGCAAATCCCACTGGCCACAGCATAAATATTTTTCAGCACAGCGGCGTATTCCGTTCCAAAGATATCATCCGAGACATTTGTTTTAATATAACGGGTATTTAAAAGATTAGCGAAAGCCCCCGCAAGGCTGAGATTTACTGAGGCAATGGTTAAATATGACAGTTTCTCCAGCGCCACTTCTTCTGCATGGCAGGGACCACTGATGACCAGGATGTCGGTTAAAGGAATATCATATTTCTGGTTCAGAAATTCACCAATAATCTGATTTTCATCGGGCACAATCCCTTTAATAGCCGAAATGATCTTTTTACCCTTCAACTGTGCGGGTGTAATACCTTTAAGTGTTTCCTTTAAAAAAGCAGCGGGCACGTTCAAGACAATATATTCTGCCTGTTGAATAATGGCGTTAATATCGTCTGAGATGTTATCTTCGGGGAGCCTGATCTCAACAGAGCTTAGATAATTCGGATTGTGTTTATATTTCTGAAGATGCGTGATGGCCTCCGGATTCCGCATCCACCAGTAAATTTCCTTCGCTGAAAAATTATCTGAGAGCATTTTTATTATAGCAGTAGCCCAACTACCCCCACCAATCATTGCGACTTTAGGTATCATACATTATAAATAAAAAATCCCGGTCTAATGTTTTAGACCGGGACAATTTACTCATTTAAAAAGTATGGATAAAGTTTACTTCTTGCCTGGTTCAGCAAACAATTGATCCTTAGTCACTTTCTTTACTTTCATTCCGTCCTTCAATTTGTTCTGAATGGCAGAATAAGGACCGGTCACGACTTCCTGTCCGGCTTTAAGCCCCGACTTTACAATGATAAACTGATCGTTCTGGATACCGGTAGTCACTTCCAGCTGTTTTACGGTTTCATCCTTATTATACAGGTACACATATTGTTTCACTTTCTTGTCGGTCAGCTTAGATTTTTGCTTTTCTTCATTCTCCTTATTTCCCTGTTCTTCTTTTTTCTCTTTATCCCCTTCTTTCTTTTTATCGCCGGTGAATACAGATTGAATTGGAACAGATAGTCCGTCTACTGTTTCGCTTTCGATGTCCACAGTTGCCGACAAGCCCGGTCTGAACGGAGAGGGAAGATCCTTGGCCCCACTGGTAATGTTGCTATAAGATTCGGCCAGAATGCGCACTTTAACATTAAAATTAGTTACCTGATCTACAGTGCTGGTTGTTGAACCTACATCTTTAGAGGAACTGGCAATTTCCGTTACAATCCCTTTAAACTTCTTATCCGCAAATGCATCCACTTCGATAGTTGCGCTATCGCCAACTTTAACCCTGTTGATATCGTTCTCATTTACATCGACATTTACTTCCATGGACGAAAGATTGGAGATCCGCATGATTTCGGTACCTGCATTTTGAATGGTTCCGAGGATCCGGTCTCCAAGCTCTACGGACAGCTTAGAGATGACCCCGTCGACAGGCGCAAATATTGTCGCCTTGGCCAGGTTTGCACTGGCTTCCTGCACATTCGCACCCGATTGCTCCAAAATAAATTTTGCACTGGTGAGGTCTTCCTTTGCTTTTCCAAGGTTTGTTTTAGCGGTCAGATAGGCTGCCTTAGCGGCATCGAACTCGGAAGCCGAGATTACCTTTTTACTATAGAGTTCTACATTACGCTTATAGGTAGCTTCCGCATTAACAAAATTAGCTTCGGATTGTCTAAGGAACTGTGCGGCGCCGGCAACACCAGCTTTTTGCGCACTGTAAGATGCCACGGCACGATCATAACCGGATTTAAGTACATCGGGTCTTACTTTAACCAGCAGCTGACCTTTCTTTACCACATCGCCTTCTTTTACCAAAAGCTCAGTTACCTCACCTGACACCTCTGCACTCAACTTCACTTCCGTTTCAGGCTGGATCTTACCACTTGCGGTAACCGTTTCGATAACTTTTTTCTCTGAAGCCTTCTCGGTTATGATCATTTCTCTTTTATCACCACCTATTGCGCCGGTAAACACACCTATCGCAATCAGAATGGCAATAATACCTACTATAATTAATATGGGTCTTAGTTTCATCTTATGTCTATTGTTTGTATCTCTATGAACGTTAAAAATCGATTTGTTTACCTAAATAATAATCTATCACCTTTGCCTTGAAAAGCAGATCATACTTCGCCCGGATCATGTCTATTTCGGCCGTATTTTTATTGGTTTGCGAAGTGCTGTAATCCAATGAGTTTACCAGCCCTACATTATAACGCTGTTCGATCACCGAGAACGCTTCTTTTCTTGCATTAAAAGTCTTTGTAGAAGACTCAAAGGTACTTTGCGCCGCTTTCAAATCCGCAACAGCCTGGTAAATCACCTTGTTGAGGTTGTTTTTGCTCAGCTGTTCTTCAGTTTGGTTTTGCAAATAGCTGATCTTGGCTTTCCTCACCCCGGATCTCGCCGTAAAACCGTTAAAAATAGGGATCTGTAGACTTATTCCAATATACTGACCAAAGTTATCTTTAACCTGATCGGCAAATTTATAACTTTCTGTTAAGGGCGAGATCACATTGGTCAGCACCCTGGTCTGGGTATTTTCTACAAACCCAATCTCCCTGGTACCATCCTCGAAATAGGAAAGCACCCTGGTCCTGCCACTGGAATAATTTGAATTCAATCCTGCACCTAATGAGATGCTTGGGTAATAATTCCCTTTTGCTATGGCGATGCCCTTTTTAGCTGCTTCAGTTCGCAGCGCAGCCAGTTTGATATCAGGAAAAAAGTTTAATGCATCGGCATATACCATCTCAGGATCATAAATTGTTGCGGACCTTCCAAAGTTAGACACATCCGGTGCTTTAACGACATAAGTAGTTGCAGATGGTATATCCATCAACTGCGCAAGTGTGAGATAAGAAATGGTTAATGCATTCTCCGCAGTCGTCACATCAAGCTCTGCTGTAGCGGTCAGCGATCTTGACTCGGCTAAATCCGCCAATGTTTTATTACCTACATCCAGCAATTCCTGCTGCTGCTTCAATTGCTGCCTCGCAACCACCAGCTGCTGCTTTGCCGCCTCTAAAAAATCCTTGTTATATAAGATCTGCATATAGGCAGTAATCACTTGTAAGACGAGGTCATTCTTAACTTTTTCTACGTTAGTTTTGTCTGCATCCAGCAAAAGTTTGTTCTGCTTGATCTGGTTTAGCTTCTGAAAACCCTGGAACAGATTTACACTTGAAGAAATCCCTCCATTGAAAGATGAAAATTTCTCGCTGTTAAAAGATTGTGTAGAAGGGTCAAGACTCCGCCCGTAATTGGTGTTAAAACTGCCATTACCGTTCAAAGTTGGTAAGATTGCATTCCTGGATTGGGCCAGATTTTCGTCAGACAGACGCTCATTCAGCATGGCTTGTTTAACCTGAAGATTATTATTCAACGTTTTTTCTACCGCCTGCTGGATAGTGATGACCTCCTGAGCAACGGATTTTTGCACCATAGCCGTCAGCAAAAAAAAGAACAAAGCCAGGCTAAGCTTTAATAAGGCA
>CBFGNP010000519.1:0-3959 GCA_965650095.1 uncultured Pedobacter sp.
AGTAATGCTGCAATACGGAATCTGGAAGTAGACTTCTCGAGTATAAATTTTGGCGATCGTAACAGTGTTCTGGCGACCGCTAAAGCTTTCGAAGATTTAGGAGTTGCTGCTTACAACGGTGCCGGTGTCCGCATTAAAACAGATGCTTATCTGGTTGCTGCTGGTAAAATTGTTTCGGTCGAGGCCCGCCATGCGGCATACATCCGCGATTTAATTTCGAACGGAAGCTTTGCAAATGCCGAAGTGGTCAATGCTCAGGGACTGGATATGGCTTTAGCACCCGATCAAGTTTTGGCTGTTGCAGGAAAATATATCAAAACGAAAATCAATGTCATTAACCTTTAAACCTTAGAAAACATGAATATTGTAAATATATTAGAAGAAATAGAAAAAGTAGACGGTGAGATCTATGATCGGTTAAATCCAAGAAGAGCGGCGATGAAAGATTTTTTTAACCTGGGAAAAAAGGTCGCCTTAGCCGCAGCACCATTGGCATTGGGTTCGATGTTTACAAAGGCATACGGACAAACGACACCGCCTGCAGTAATTGATGTGTTAAATTATGCTTTGACCCTCGAATACCTGGAATATCATTTTTATAACCATTCCTTGCTGGCTGCTCCTGGGCTAATCCCGGCCGGCGCAGCAAATTCAGCCATAACCACTATTCGGGATCATGAAAAAGCGCACGTAGACTTGCTTAAAGGTGCAATTACAGCCAGTGGCGGTACTCCGGTATTTTTCAGCTATGATCAGTTCGATTTTACTGCAAAAAATACTTTTCCAACGGTGTATTCGGATTATAATATTTTTCTTGCGGTGGCTCAGGCATTTGAAGATACAGGAGTTAGGGCATACAAAGGTCAGGCGACCACCTTAAAAGGAATGCCTGTTTTAACAACAGCCTTGCAAATCCACTCTGTGGAGGCCCGTCATGCTGCTCATATTCGATCTATGCGAGCTGCGAACGGGGTAAATATTAAACCCTGGATCAGTCTTGGCGCTGGTGGTGTTGCAAATGATACGGGTATTGCTGCTGTCGACGCCGTCTATGCCGGCGAGGCGCTTGATGTGCAGGCAGATATAACCATTACCGGAATTGCCAATGGGGTAACTAAAGCTGCGGCTGTAGAAAGTTTTGATGAGCCCCTGGCAAAAGCGAATGTGTTAACCATCGCCGGCTTATTTATTAAATAAATAGCGTAGTGTTTTAAAAAAATAAGGCCCCGTAGGTATCTGATTGCCTACGGGGCCTTATGCCTAAAAGGAGATTAAATAGAGACATTACCGGCAACAATGAGCTGACTCATGGTTGGCGTAGCATTGCCGCCTCGTTTTTCGAGGGTAACGGCAAAGGTTTGCGCACCTGCAATAGCTTTCATATCGGCCAGAATTTTTGCACTTCCAGGTTTCGCATCAAACACGCCCAGATCGACAGGCTTTCCATCGACCAATGCCCAAAGCTGGTACTGGTGTGCGCTATCATTAAGCGGGAGCTGCATTTTCGAATGATCCATCAGTACGTGTTGACCACTGGGATGCCAATAGATCACCATTTTTGCCTTAGGATCCATCTTCGTCCCTGCAAGCTGTACAATCTTCCAGGTCGGATCGCTGGCAATAGCTGCAATTTTTTGTAGATCGGTATTGCTTTGTCTTATATATTTTATAGTACGGGTAAATTTCTCTTTTTCCAGGCTTAAGCTTGCAATTTGATCTTTGGCATTGCCTAGCTGGTTGCGGGCATTATATAGTGCAACACCACTCACAACGAGTAAGGAGGCGCAGGCAACAAGCGCGATACGTAGTGTTTTTATTTTCGATTCGTAAGAAGCATAGCTAAGCGGAACAATGGAAGTATCCTGAATAGGATCCGGACTAATCTGCGCTATTATTTTGTTTTTTATATCATCAGCAGGTTTTACAGCATGCTCTTGTGCATATTGTTCCATAGCAATTTCGATGGCTTCCATTTCCTGTTTTATTTCAGGATATTTTGCCGCCATCACTTCTACTTCTGCTTGTTCCTGTGCATTTAACTGCCCCAGAACATAAAGTTCAAGTATGCCCGATTCGATATATGCTTTTAGTTCTTCCAATTTAATTAAAATACTTTCTAAGTTGTAAAATTGCCATTCTGACCCGTGTTTTTACGGTGCCCAGCGGTAAATTTAGCTCTTCTGCAGCTTCTACATGTGTGTACCCCTTAAAATAAATCATATTTAATACCTTATTAAATTCTGGTTTAAGGGTGTTAACCATCTCTTTTAGGCCCAATAAATCTGAATTAAAGGTAATTTCTTTTTGCGTATCAATGAAATCTACGTTATTATCCAGGTCTTGGTTTTTGACTGCATTTTTAAAATCTTTAGAACGCACTTTGTCGATAGCCAGATTCCGTGCAATGTTCATCATCCAGGTAAACAAACGCCCCTTGCTGCTGTCGTAACTTTCGGCGGCATTCCATATTTTGATAAAAGTTTCTTGTAAGATATCTTCGGCGATTTCAGTTTGTGGCACTACTCTCGAAATTATTCCGAATAATGCAGCTGAGTACATGTCGTATAAAACACCTATAGCAACCGTGTCCCGGTTTTTCAGTTTACTAATGAGTTCTTCTTCAGGAAGTGATATCTTTTTGGCTATAGTCAATTGATCCGTAATATACAGTTATTATAACAAGAGCAGCGGGTCATTTGTTTTTATTGCCGGTGTCGGTAGCCTGACTATGGGGAGAGGGGATAATGTTATGTTTAATTTCTAAGCCATTCCGGTAATGCCTTTCGTTGAAAAAGAAGACAGGTGTATGGTTTAAAATGTGGCGTTCCTAATTGAGCCGTATTTTATTTCGTTATTTCCAACTGAAACTGCGAATTCCACTGAATTTCAATTAAATAGGGTTGGTTGCTGATGATCGTTGTACTTTTGGTTAAACCTAATCGGCATCTAATGACGGAAGAAGCAATTGCGTTTGTACTAAAGCCAAAACAAAAAGTTAAACGAAAACCCGCGAGGAGGGATGATGAACTTTGGAAGGGAATATTGGCTGACGTCTTTGATGATTTTCTACGGTTCTTTTTTTCGGAGGCAGAAGAACTATTCGATCTTAAGAAAAAGTTTGTTTTTCTTGACAAGGAGTTTAACAGGCTCTTTCCGCCAGAAGAAAATACCGCTGGAGTAAGATTTGTTGATAAACTTGTGAAAGTGCACTTAAAAGGTGGAGGGTCTGAATTCATATTGGTGCATGTAGAAATACAGGGCAGCAAAGGTCGTGAAGAGTTAAGCTCAAGGATGTTCCGCTACTTTTACAGAGCTAAGGACAAGCATAATGTTTCCATTACGGCATTTGCTATTTTAATAGATGATGTTAAAACTTATCATCCTAAAATATATAAAGAGGAGTATTTGGGTACAAGGCTGAGTTACGCATTTAATACTTATAAGCTTTTAAATCAGGATGAAGAAAAGCTACGGGCGGACCCCAATCCATTTGCTATAGTGGCGCTTACGGTTTTAATGGCCTTGAAAAACAAGAAAATTAACGATGAAGGCCTAAAATACATTAAAATTGATTTGACGCGTGAATTAATCAAAAGAAAACTTGATAAAGCAAAGCATGAAAAAATTATGGCCTTTCTTGCCTATTATGTGAATTTTGAAAACCCGGAAATGATGAGTAAATTTGAAGAAGAAGTCGAAAAACTAACTGGAAAGACTACACCTATGGGAGTCAAAGAGATATTACTGGAAAGACGGGAAAGGGAAGGAATTGAAAAGGGCCGCCAGGTGGAGCGTGCCAAAGCTTTAGAAGAAAAGAAGATGATAGCCCGCAATTTGAAGAATAAATCAGTCGATCTTAACATTATCGCAGAAGCCACCGGACTCCCTGTAAAAGAAATCGAATCACTATAACGGGGATTGTATTAAGTCTTGAGTTCTTTTTTGTGTATGTTATACAA
>CBFGNP010000520.1:0-3959 GCA_965650095.1 uncultured Pedobacter sp.
ATATGATGCCTGGTACGGAAGAGAAATTAAATGAAGGCATGACCTCAGGTTATATCGGTTTTGATCCGACAGCGGATTCACTACATGTTGGGCACCTGACACAAATCATGACCCTTATTCATTTTCAGCGCGCCGGACATAAACCTTATGCTTTGGTAGGCGGAGC
Organism: uncultured Pedobacter sp.; assembly: GCA_965650095.1. GTDB lineage: Bacteria > Bacteroidota > Bacteroidia > Sphingobacteriales > Sphingobacteriaceae > Pedobacter. The sequence continues at coordinate 167 of CBFGNP010000520.1, forward strand.
AACCGGAATGGTAGGCGATCCTTCCGGGAAATCTGATGAGCGGAATCTTCAGACAGAAGACATGGTTGCACATAATCTCGCGGGGATGAAACGTCAGCTTTCCAAATTTTTAAAATTTGAAGATGAAGGAAACGGCGCTGTAATGGTGAATAATGCTGACTGGTTTAAGGACATGAGCCTGTTTACCTTTATAAGGGATATTGGAAAGCACATTACCGTTAACTATATGATGGCAAAGGACAGTGTGAAACGACGTCTGGAAGGAGACTCGGGACTGTCATTTACCGAATTTTGTTACCAGCTGATCCAGGGTTATGATTTTTATTACCTGTGGAAACACCACAATTGCCTGATTCAAATGGGCGGCTCAGATCAGTGGGGGAATATCGTTACCGGAACTGAACTGATCAGACGGAAGGATGGAGGAACAGCCTTTGCCATCACCACCCAACTGATTAAAAAGGCGGATGGAACTAAATTTGGTAAAACTGAAAGCGGTGCGGTATGGTTGGATGCGGAGAAAACCTCGCCGTACAAATTCTACCAGTTCTGGTTAAATGCATCGGACGACGACACCAAAAAATGGATCAGGATATTTACGCTTAAAACGCAAGCCGAAATAGAGTCGCTGGAAACCGAGCACAACGCAGCCCCGCATTTGCGCGTACTGCAAAAAGCACTTGCGGAGGATATTACCGTCCGGACGCATTCCGCTGAAGCATTGGAGACTGCGGTGAAAACTTCTGAATTTTTGTTCGGAAACGGCTCGCTGGAGTTTTTCAGAACTTTATCTGAAAATCGGGTTCTGGAGATATTTGAAGGTATACCACAATTCAGCATCCCTAAAGCAGCGCTGGTTGAAGGCACCGATGCAGCAACAATGCTTGCGGAGAGATCGGGGGTCTTTAATTCAAAAGGAGAAGCAAAGAAATTGATACAAGGTGGTGGAGTAGCGGTCAACAAAGAGAAGCTGAAAGACCCTTCTGATAAACTGACAATGAGCGACCTTTTAAACGATAAGTTTATCATCGTACAAAAGGGAAAGAAAAACTATTACCTGCTGATTTTCAATTCATAATAATTCGCTCACTGCGGGCGCCTGGTCAGCTGGATTCAGGCGAACGAAGATCCTGTTAATTTATCAGCAGGTTGCAGCCTCTGATATCCGCATGATCAAAGCGGCCCAATACCTCAAATGTACCATCCGGCAATAACCTGCCAAGGTCCTGTGTGGCAATGAATGAACAAGAGTTGATATTGGCCAGGTCTATCACATTAATTCCGCCGGTTCTGTTGTCTGGCGCTGGACTTAAAGGGTCGTTGGTGTCGCGAAGACAGATCGTCATCCAAGGCGGACACCTGAACAGGCCAGCTCCGGAAGAATAGGCCTGCGACAACAGTTCGGTCATGCCATATTCGCTGTGAATGGCATTTACGCCAAAGCCATCCTGCAGTAGCTGATGGAGCTCCTCGCGGACCATCTCTTTCCTTTTTCCCTTCATGCCTCCTGTTTCCATCACGATCAGATCTGGGAACTCTATTTTATGCTGTTCAATGAAATCCAATAAAGCGTAAGTCACGCCAATCAATATGGTTTTCTGGTTTTCGGATTGCAATTGTTTTAGTTTGCGATAAAGCTCATCGTGATTGTGAAGGAAATAGCCACTGTCGGGATGCTTACTTTGCCTTAATAAAGCATCCACCATATAAATTAGTGATGAACCATCGCGCTCCAGGTAAGAGGGGAGCAGTGCTAGTAAACAAGTATCTGCTATCCTTCCGTAAAACTTTTCAAAAGCAGTGTTAAAACTCTGCTCATAGACATTAACTGAGGTGACAAGGTGCCTGCTTTGCAGTGCGCCTGTTGTGCCTGAACTGCTGAAAATGATCTCCGGACTTGCGGGCGAGCTCAACACTTCATGTGTTTTAAAAAAACTGATCGGCAGGTAGGGAATCTGTTCGGGACCGCTGATCGCTTTGGGATCTATCCTCAGGTGTGAGAGGTATGATTTGTATACCTGGCAATGTGCGGCCTGGTGATTAAATATAGCAAGGCAGGTTTGTTCGAACTCCTGCGTATTGCTGATAGAAAAAATTTGCTTTGTCAGATCAGTCACCCCACAAAAATACGCAAGATAGTTTTAATTAGGAATTTGTTTTAGATACCAATACCGCTTTTCTGAAATGATAGCCACAATAGCCGCTTATGGCTGCAGTAAATGCACCCAGTAATACACTGAGTATTAAAATAAGCCACCAGGAATGTACGCCGAACATTTCCGCAACCCTCATAGCCAATACGTTGTTGTTGGGCAGGCTTTTAAAAATTGCCATTCCTGACCAGAGTAATAAAATGGCAAAAAACGGAGACCATAACGCGATCTTTCCTGTTTTTCCAATTAAGCCACAGGTAGCAAAAGAGATGACCACAATAACCCACCATGGCAACACCAGCTGAAGTAAAAAGGAGAGGATAATGATGATGATAAATACCATAATATTACTTTTTAGCTATTTTTAAATGAGAGATTATTTTGGCAGAGCTGTCATCTGCAGTTTGCATAAAGAACAGGTCGTACAGTTTTCCCCCGGCCCAGGTATCGATCATGTTATCGTAAAAGGGGCTGCCCGGATTACCCGATTGTCCGCCCGGGAATACGCCATGTCCTTTAGGCATTTTACCGAGCTCGACGACCATTCGCCAGGAAGGGCCGTTGCTTTCATTCAGCGCATTGATGGTCATTTTTCCACCGCCGGTGAAGAGTACTTTTGAGCCAAATCCAGGGATTTTTGCCATATGCTGGATCTGGGTGTGTTTTACGTTGCCCCATTCCCATGATTTCCCGATTGATCCGTATCTTCTTTCGAGGCTATCGCAACTGTATTTAAAGGCTTCATTTACCAGTTCTGCAAGTGTTTCTTTAGCAGGTGTATTGCTGTTGTCTATCCATTTGGAGGTTTGTTCATGGAGAATCAGCTGTACCGTTCGGTCTCTTGACGGATAACGCATCGGGATAGCTGCAATCGTAAATTCATCGTCCCAGATATTGAACTGAAGCCGCTTAGTCCAAAAGTCAAATATACTGGCTGCCACAGATTTTGCATCGTAATACTTGTTCCAGGCCACAACCAAATGGAGTGCTTCCTTTTGGGTTGCATTGAGCTTGCTCCGGTCTACCATAGCCAAAATGGTGGGAAGGATATTCTGAGCGTGAATGCTGTAGCTGTCCGTTTGCATCTCAATGATGCTGTCTGCCGTTGCTTTATGCATTGCCGTTAAGCGGTCGTTTATGCGTTTGCCACGTTCATAGGGACTAAATTCCCAATTGATATAATAAGGATAGGTTTGATCGGTGGACGACTGGTTGGCGGAGCTCACGAAGTTTCGCGGCGGGTTTTTAACGGTTGGGTTCTGTGCTGCCGGTATCCATCCCTGCCAGTCGTTTTTTGGATCGGTACCATCGAGAATGAATTTACCCTGATCTTTCCATTTCAGCGGGAATTTGCCATTGGCAGTAATGGCAATATCATTTTCAGCCGATGCAAAAATAAAATTCTGGGCGGGTGCCGTGTAATAGGTCAGCGCCTTACGGTAATCAGTATAATTTCTTCCCCTGTTTAACAGGTAAAAGGTCTTTAATTCATTGGATTTCTCATGGGCTATCCATCGCAGGGCATTACCTACGGGAATATTCTTTGCCCTGGAGAAATCTTTAACTTTTTGCAGATAGACCACCGGACCATGATGCGTATAAAAAACCGTATCTACAACAGTTTTTTCGCCTTTCACTAC
>CBFGNP010000521.1:0-3946 GCA_965650095.1 uncultured Pedobacter sp.
ATATCATTGGCGATATTGCGAAAACAGAGCAGGATGTGCGTAAGCGGATGGACTCCATTTATAAGCAGGCAGTAGGCAATAACTGGGTGGCGGATGGAAGTTTAACCATTAGAGACGGCAGGATGTGTATTCCGGTTCTGGCAGAGAACAAGCGGAAACTGAGGGGCTTCATCCACGATGAATCTGCAAGCGGACAAACGGTTTATATTGAACCCGAGGAAGTTTTTACGTTAAACAATAAGCTGCGGGATCTTGAATTTGACAAAAGAAGGGAGATCATCAGAATACTGATTGCGCTGACCAGCGACTTAAGACCGTATACACCACTACTGTTGTCGTACCATGGTTTCCTTACCAAACTTGATTTTGTACGCGCGAAGGCCTTATTTGCCATAGCTATTGCCGCAGATATGCCGGTATTGATCAAAGAAGCCAAAACCAGACTGGTCAATGCTACCCATCCTTTGTTGTACCTTTCCTTTAAGGAGGATAAAAAGACAGTAGTTCCTTTGAATATCCACATCAATGATGAGCTGAGAATTGTACTGGTCTCTGGCCCTAATGCAGGTGGTAAATCGGTCTGCATGAAAACCGTTGGCTTATTGCAGCTGATGGTACAGTCCGGATTACTTATTCCGGCACACGAATCGAGCGAAGTCGGAATATTTGACAATATCTTTGCAGATATTGGTGATGATCAATCTATCGAAAGCGATCTGAGTACCTACAGTGCGCATTTAACAAAGATGCGCTACTTTGTCGCCCACGCCACACCAAAATCACTGGTATTGATCGATGAATTTGGTACCGGTACTGATCCGCAGTTTGGCGGGCCAATGGCGGAGGCGGTATTGGAAGTGCTGAACAACAAAAAAGCCCGCGGGGTCATCACTACCCACTACTCTAATTTAAAGTTGTTTGCCGGGAACACACCAGGACTGGAAAATGCTTCCATGTTGTTCGATAACGACAAAATGAAGCCATTGTATGTTTTGGAAATAGGAAAGCCGGGAAGCTCATATGCATTTGAGATCGCCCAGAACATCGGGCTGCAAAAGGAAGTACTGGAATTGGCCAGGGCAAAAACCGGGACCAACCAGAACAGGATAGATAGTTTACTGGTCGACCTGGAGCGGGAAAAGAAACAGATCTATGATACTAAGGTGCATTTATCTAATCAGCAGAATAAAGTAAAAAACCTCGTCGCAGAGAACGAAAAGCTAAAGCTGTTTCTGGATGAAAACAGAAAAGTCCTCCTAAAAGAAGCAAAGCTGGAGGCACAGGCTATTATCAGGAATGCCAATAAGCTGGTTGAGAATACCATTGCAGAGATTAAGGAAAAGCAAGCTGATAAGCTGATAACAAAAGAATTAAGACAAAATTTGCAAAAAATGCTGGTTCAGAACCAGGTGAAGGAAGAGAAAAAACCTGAAGTACAGCAGCCGTTGAATACGCCGATTGAGCTGGGCGACTGGGTGCAGTTGAAAGACAGTGAAACTACCGGACAGGTACTGGAAATTAACAGGGACAACCTGGTGGTGGCCCTGGGCGATCTGCGTTCTGTGCTCAAAAAGAACAGGGTCCACAAGATCAGTAATAAGCAAGCAAAAAAGGCGGCTCAAAGTAATTCTTATACTGGCAGTATCTCAGAGGCGATTAGTAGTTTCAATGCAGAGCTGGATTTGAGGGGAATGAGGGGAGAAAATGCCATACATGAGGTAGAGAAATATTTAGATAAGTCGATCATGCTCGGCTTTCCTGTTGTTAAGCTTATCCATGGAAAAGGTGACGGCATTCTCAGAAAGATGATCAGGGAATACCTGAAAAAGTACAGCCAGGTAAATAGGGTAGAGGACGAACACGCAGACCGCGGGGGGGATGGCATTACCTATGTTTATTTTAATTAAACATATTTAAGGTCAGGGTGTTATATTTAAATTAATAAGCTAACATCGTTTTAAGTTTGAATACGCCAATATCGTTCCCTCAATTAATCGCATGCCTTATGAAAACTCTTGCCATCAGTATCCTCGTTTGTTTAACCGCTTTTTCCAGCTGTAAAAAAAATAGATCATCAAATAACGGAGAGGAGCAGCTTCCTGATGTGGAATTGAAAACCAGGGTACTGAGTACGGGCCTTTCCCATGTATGGGAAATGGTTTACGGGCCAGACGGGCAATTGTGGATCACGGAGAGGGATGGGAAGATCAGCCGTGTAAATCCGCAAAGCGGAGCCGTTACACTATTACTGAATGTATCCGATGTAGTCGCCAATGGCGAAGGCGGCCTGCTTGGAATGGCTATAAATCCTCAGTTTGCTACAAACCCATGGGTATATATCGTTTACAACTACAACACCGGTTCGGGCTATAGGGAAAAGGTGGTCAGGTATACTTATTCAGGAGGCACTTTGAATGCAGCTTTAACAATTCTGGATATGATCCCTGCTGCAGGGATCCATAATGGATCCAGGTTATTGGTGACCAGTGATCAGAAACTTTTAATTACCACCGGAGATGCAAGTGTTGCTGATAATGCACAGAGTACCAGTTCCTTGTCGGGCAAGATACTGCGTGTGAATCTGGACGGAAGCATTCCTGCAGATAACCCAATAACGAATAACCGGGTATGGACATTTGGACACCGCAACCCGCAGGGGCTGGTACAGGTTGGCGATAAGCTTTATGCTTCAGAACATGGACCTGATAATGATGACGAGATCAACCTGATTTTGAAAGGCAGGAACTATGGCTGGCCAAATATAGAAGGTTTTTGTGATAAACCAGGAGAGCAGAGCTTTTGTACAGCGAACAATATAGTGGAGCCATTAATGGCCTGGACGCCTACCATAGCCACCTGCGGATTAACCTATTACAATTCCGATTTTATTCCGCAATTTAAAAATTCCTTGTTGCTGGTTAGCCTCAAAGCAGCTAAACTGACCCAATTGAAATTGAATGAAGCAGGTGATAAGATCCTGGGCAGTAAAGATTTTTTTGTAAATGAATTCGGTCGTTTAAGGTCCATTTGCCTGTCGCCCGATGGTAAAATATACATAGGCAGTAGCAACGGCGGAACAGATAAGATCATAGAAATTGCCAAATAAGTTGGTCGGTACGACAGATATAGTATAATTTAGCAGCAAATTCAAATGATATGATCAATAAAGTCGTTTCAGGTGCTGAAGAAGCTATAAGGGATATCCACGATGGTAGTGTGCTGATGCTGGGAGGATTTGGTTTATGTGGCATTCCCGAAAACTGCATTACTGCCCTTGTAAAAAAGGGTGTTAAAGCGCTTACCTGTATTTCAAACAATGCAGGTGTCGATGATTTTGGAATTGGCTTGCTGCTACAGCAACGCCAGGTGAAAAAAATGATCTCTTCCTATGTGGGAGAGAATGTGGAGTTTGAACGCCAGTTACTGAGCGGCGAACTGGAGGTGGAACTGATTCCTCAGGGGACTCTCGCTACGCGTTGTATGGCAGCAGGTTATGGTATGCCTGCTATATTTACACCAGCTGGTGTGGGGACAGAAGTGGCTGAAGGAAAAGAAGTAAGAAATTTCAATGGCAAAGACTACCTGATGGAATATGCTTTTGATGCCGACTTTGCGATTGTAAAAGCATGGAAAGGTGATACCGCAGGTAATCTGATCTATCGCTCTACCAGCAGGAACTTTAACCCGGTGATGGCCATGGCAGGTAAAATCACCATTGCTGAGGTAGAGGAGCTCGTCGAAGCCGGGGAGCTTGATCCTGATCAGGTTCACACCCCTGGTGTATTTGTTCACCGTATCTTTCAGGGAGCAAATTACGAGAAGAGAATTGAACAACGTACAGTCAGAACAAAAGGATAATCGATAACAGATATATGCTGGATAAAAATGGAATTGCGCGGCGCATCGCGCGGGAGATACGTGATGGTTATTATGTGAATTTAGGGAT
>CBFGNP010000522.1:0-3945 GCA_965650095.1 uncultured Pedobacter sp.
GTGCCACAGTACTTTATGTATTGGAACGCTACATGGAAAAGCCACTGGGAACCGATGAACTAGGGCTGATGCTCAGCTTCGGACCGGGTTTTTCTGCACAGCGGATTCTTTTGAGGTGGTAAACAAAAAAAAATATAACATGAACAAAACAGAGATCTTGGCTCACTTACCTTACACGAAGCCCTTTTTATTTGTAGATGACCTGGAACAAATTGACGAGAATGGCGTTACCGGGTCCTATACCTTCAGCGCAGATCTTGATTTTTATAAAGGACATTTTAAAGATCATCCGGTTACACCAGGTGTAATTTTAACTGAAACCATGGCGCAGATCGGACTGGTCTGCCTTGGCATCTATCTTTCGGGGAGTGCTGATGGCGGAATGCCCGGCCACGTCATGCTCACTTCTACCGCTATCGATTTTATGAAGCCCGTTTTTCCGGGTGAAAAAGTAACGGTAGCTGCACAGAAAGTGTATTTCCGTTTCAAAAAACTGAATTGTACAGTACAAATGACCAATGCTGCGGGCGAAGTGGTTTGTAAAGGCAGCATTGCTGGGATGGTGACTAATAAAATGAATGGATAAACGGGTAGTAATCACAGGGCTGGGTGTTGTTGCCCCAAATGGAGTTGGATTAACTGCATATACGGAAGCGATTAAAAACGGTATTTCGGGGATTAAACATGATCCTGACTTGGAAAGATTACAATTCTCCTGCCAGATTGCAGGACAACCTGAATTAACTGACGAGCTGGTTGCCGGATACTTAACGGATCTGGAGCGTAGAAATTTTAACAGCAGTGGCATTTTATATGGGATCATTGCTGGATTGGATGCCTGGCGGGATGCGGGATTGCAAGTAACAGACGGCGATGCCCCGGATTGGGATAGCGGGACCATATTTGGGACCGGCACATCGGGTATTGAAAAATTCAGGGAGGCCATTTACAAAGTTGATGACTTGCAGGTGCGCAAACTGGGCAGTACCGTAGTGGTACAAACAATGGCCAGCGGCATCAGCGCTTACCTGGGTGGCAAACTTGGTCTTGGCAACCAGGTAAGCAGCAACTCATCAGCCTGTACAACTGGAACTGAGAGTATTTTAATGGCCTACGAACGCATTAAATATGGCCAGGCGACAAGAATGCTTGCAGGCAGTACCAGTGACAGTGGTCCCTATATATGGGCGGGTTTTGATGCCATGAGGGTTTGTACCTTTAAGCATAACCACGAACCAGAAAAAGGCTCCAGACCGATGAGCGCCAGTGCAAGCGGATTTGTACCGGGTAGCGGTGCAGGGGCCTTGATTTTAGAGTCGCTCGAAAGTGCCCTGGGCCGCGGCGCTAAAATTTATGCGGAAATACTGGGTGGAAACATTAATTCTGGCGGCCAGCGGGGCAACGGCAGTATGACTGCTCCAAATTCAATAGCTGTACAGCGCTGCATACAGATGGCAATACACAGTTCAGGGATCACCACCCGGGACGTTGATGCGATTAACGGACACCTAACTGCCACTGGCAAAGATGCCTTGGAGATACAAAACTGGGCCATCGCACTAAACCGTTATGCAGAAACTTTTCCTTACGTAAATAGCTTAAAATCGATGATCGGGCACTGTTTGAGTGCGGCGGGAAGCATAGAATGTGTAGCATCGGTGCTGCAACTGCAGCAGGGTTTTATCTTTCCGTCAATAAACTGTGAAGATCCCCACCCCGAAATAACAGCACTGATCAACAAAAATAAGCTCACGAATAAAATAGTATATCAAAACATTAATATATTAGCTAAGGCAAGTTTTGGGTTTGGTGATGTGAATGCCTGCATTATCTTTAAAAAGTATAAAAATGGATAGAGAAGAACTACTAGCAAAATTGAAAGAAATTGTCGCTCCGTATACCCATGACCCTGAAGCTTTAGCAAATATCAATCCCTCGACAGACTTCATTAAAGACCTCCGGATCAATTCTGCAAACCTGGTTGATATTATATTGGATGTTGAGGAAGAATTTGATATCGAGATTGACAACCTGGAAATGGCACGGATGCTAAACGTAAACGAGACCGTATCAATTATAGAAGCTAAACTGAAGACACTTGATAGGCAATGATATTGTTGATTTAAAACAGGCCGCAAAAGAAAGCAACTGGAAAAGAAAAGGATATCTCGAGAAAATATTTACAGCGCATGAGCGGTTCCTGATCCACTCGGCGAAAAATCCTGATATAATGGTATGGCTGCTGTGGACCATGAAAGAAGCGGTGTATAAGGCATGTTCAAAGGAAACCACCATCAGATCTTTCAACCCCACTTTTTTATGCAGCAACAACCTGATCCTGCACAACAGCACCGCTACAGGTAATGTAACCCATCAGGATACCTTATACTATTGCCAAAGTATACTAACACCTGAATATATCCATACCATAGCAGCAGCAGAAATGGAAAGATTGGATCATGTGGTGCTTAAAATTGCTGGATATCATGCTTCAGACAGCTCATACAGAAGTACTCATCCAGCTTCTGTGAGTCACCACGGCAGCTACCTTGCACTCATTTATCTATAAGATTCTCCTCTATCAGCAGGCTAATGATACCGTCTGCAAGGCCAACTTTAGGTACGTAGATTTGCTTAATACCCGTCCATTTTAGTAAAGTAATATAAATCTCGCAGGCGGGTATAATGACATCAGCCCTGTCTGGGTTCAAACCGAAAACACTAATGCGCTCTTTTAACGAGTGAGAATTGAGCTGGTTATAAAGCGCTTTCAGTTTCAAAAAAGTTAATGGCATACCATCCTTCTCGTCCGACATACGGAAAAGTTTATTGATATTACCACCCGTACCAATCCCTGCGAGGTTTTTTAAGGATTTGGTATTTTCCTTCACCCAATTCTTCATTTCCTCCCAGGTTTCATCCTTATCCTGGTTATCAAGAATTCGGATGGTACCTATATCAAACGATTTAGAAGCCAACAGAATTCTGTTTACAAAAACGGAAAGTTCGGTACTACCGCCACCTACGTCAATATATAAATAGCTTTTCTTAACATCCAGATTTGCTTCAATATGGTTGGTATAAATAATGTTTGCCTCACGTTGTCCTTCTATGATCTCCAGATCAAGATCTGTCAGCTTCTTTATTTTCTTAATAATATCCTGACCATTATCAGCTTCACGCATGGCCGAAGTCGCGCATGCCAGGTATTCTGTAACGTGGTATACCTCCATCAGATTTTTAAATGCTGTCATTGTTTTTAACAGCTCCTCAACTTTGCGGTCAGATATACGACGGTCCAAAAAGGCATCATCACCCAAACGCAAAGGAACCCGTACCAGCGTATTCTTTTTAAAACCGTAATCGTCTTCATTCTTAGTGATATCAGCAATTAATAATCTAACCGCATTTGAACCGATATCTATGGCAGCGTATCTTAACATGGTCTTATTGATGTTTGTTTTTTAAGTAATTGTACGTTTGTACCTGTGCCCTGATCTTTGTTTTCAAATTGTTCTGGTGGTATTTATTGTTGTTTAGCCGGGTGATATCCCTTGCTTTTACATTATCCTGCAACTGAAACTCTATGATATCCCTGATTTCCTGCCTCACTTCTTCGTCAAGTACAGGAAAACCTACTTCTACCCTGTGTTCAAAATTCCGGCTCATTAAGTCGGCAGAGGAAAGAAAAATTTCCTCATTTCCATTATTACCAAAAATAAATACCCGGGCATGCTCCAGAAACTTATCGACGATGCTGATGACCGTGATGTTTGCGCTAAAGTCGGCAATTCCAGTAACAAGTGTACAGATCCCGCGTACAATCAATTTTATTTTTACACCGGCATTGCTGGCCTCATATAATTTCTCTACGATGCCCTCATCTGCAAGGCTATTCACTTTCAAGATCATATAAGCCGGTTTACCTTGTCTGGATACCTTGAT
>CBFGNP010000523.1:0-3944 GCA_965650095.1 uncultured Pedobacter sp.
TGCCCTGGCCAGGGTACTGCAGGTGGTGGCTGCATAATTGATACTGGCAAATTCGGGGGTCATCACTTTGTACAGATAATCCACAGCTTTATGTATGGCATTACGCCAGTTGGTCCGCTCAGTTGTGTTCAGCTGATCCGCTACATGATCCCAGGCCAGCATAAGCATTAAAACCTGATCTGTGGTGGTACCAGTCCATTCTTCCGGAGTTTCCTTCCAGCTGCCGTTTGGTTCCTGCTGCTCAATGAGCCAGTTTCCGGTGCGGATAGCTGCATCCAGGTACTTTCGCTTACCCGTGATTTTATAACACAGGGCAAAGGGATACACCGCCTCCGAGGCGCGTGTATGCAATACCTGGTCATAATCACATTTCAGCGCCCCGAAACCTGGATTTCTCTTATCCCTTAACTGATGTTGAAACAATACATCGGCTAATTTTATCAGGGTTTCAGCATACGCTGTTTTAAGGTTTACATTTTGCCCCCGACCTGTTGACGAAAGTGAAAGGACAAACAGGAGAATGAAAAGCAACTTTAACTTAAATCCTTTCATACGACATGGGTTACCTGGTTAACTGACAGGAAGCGGTATTGTTAAAAGTAGTGATTTCGGGCTGATCTGTAGATACTTTAACAGTAATGGATGAGGTTACATTTTTTAAATCTGTTTTAAAACTGATTGTTTTCCAGCGTGGCAGCAGATCGTTGGGTGCATCGATCTGCGCTATTGTAGCTGATTCTATCCTTCTCATTCCGTTCCACAGTTCCACTGTTACCTGCTTAGCAGTTACACTTCCCACATTATGAACCTTCACATCCAACTGCCCGCTGGCAAAAGAAATATCACGCCCGGAAATGGCCACATCAGGCGCAACAACCGTCTTTGGTCCTGTCTTTACCTGTTCAAGGCTTATCACCTGTAGTCTGCGCGAAGGAATCAGCAATTGAACCTGGTTTACCCTTTCTCTCAACACGACGGTACGTTCGGTTTGATGGGAATCGATTTCTCCGTCGTCATCCTTGTCCATGCCGCTGATCAGTTTGTACACACCGGGTTCCAGTAACCAGGTCTGCATAGTTATCTTACGGGGCCGTCCAAAATTATAAAGAGAGATTCTGGCCGATCTATGGTCGCCGCCACGGACAAAAACCCCCATATCCGGCCCTGTATTTTTCCAGGTGGCCACAGTTGAAGGATACTCATATCCTGAACCAAAATGCCCGGTATACATCCCAAAAAGCAGGTCGCTACCCGGTACATACACCCGGTCCGTGTATTTAATCTCTGCAGTTAAAAGTGGAAAGTTATACCGCAGCGAAGCGAGTACTTCTTCCAATCCTTTATAAATGACCTTCATATCTTTATTCACCCGATATTTGTTGTACGGATCGCCATTAACCGTAACAAAGTCCCGGTATTTCCTGCTGCCCCCGATTTGTCCTGCCATTGCAAAAATCTCAGCCATCGGATTATTGCTTGCCCCCTTGTCTACCCCGCCCTGCAGCAACACCTTCTTTGCCCAGTCCAGTGTCCCTTGCGCCGGGTCTTTCGGCAGCTTTTCCCTTGCTGCCTGTTGCATCAGTCGGTAGCAAAAATCCAGGGGTGCTAAGAAAGTGGTATTTCCGGTAAGGCCGTACATGCCAATCAGCTGTGCATACATTTCATTGATGTGACCCAGACTTTCCCATTTGTAGTAGTCGTAGGCCAATCCCGGGTCATACCATTTGCCGGTATGGCTGCCGATCCCATCATTTGCAAAAGCAACGGCCGCAGGCATAAGGCCGGCAGGTTTCCCACCCTCATCACGCGCGGCATCTGCAACCCAGGCTTTCCCCCATTCACTAAATAAACGAATTAAGCTGGGATTGCGGTTATACCAGGCAGTCCACAGACCGGGCAATACCGCCCTTGCATTTAAAGGGACATCAACATTCATGGGTGCTTTTTCCAATACCCTACTGGCAGAAAGGTAGCAGGACCTGAAATGACGATGCCCTTTCGGCGTAATGCCTGTCCACACCTTTTCAAAATTCTGCATGCTGATCATACAGCGTTCTATATATTCAGGATCGCCGTAGCTGATCATGAACATCGAAGGATGTGTATCCCTGAACAGTTCGGCCGAATGTTCCACATCATCTATTTCCCTGGCAAAACCGCGTTCCAGAATGCCACTGTTTCAAACACCATCTGCCAGCCGTACATATCCCTTTTTTGCGATTGAATCATCTGCGCCCAAAATCGCAGGCAGCCACCAGCGCAGAATTTCTACATCATCGCCATACTTACCGCCCAGTTCACCATTGGCGGCCTGCCTTTCGTTTACCCACCAGTGAATCACTTTCAGCATCCTTTGCATCGCCTCCTGTTGCTTAAGTGCCCATCGTGGAGCGCCCTTTGGGTCAACGGCAGATTTAACTTCAAAAGGGATCTTTTCACCAAGGTACATTTTGATCAGGACTGCATTTGGGTATTTTCTTTTCAGGATGGTAAAATACTTTTTGGCAGCTGCTTCGTGATAAGGGTCATGATCCTCCCGGTTTAGCCAGTAATGGATCTTTGCGAGCAGATAAATGGACTTATCGTATAAGGGATCATTTTTCGAGGCAGCGATCTGTTCCAGCAGATCTGCTGCAAGGTACATCCTGAAGGTAAAGTTAATACCCGAGGTTTTGGCGGATGCCGACCAGGCACCCAGATCATAGTACCGGAGAGCCTTCAGATATTTTGCTGCAAAATCGCCTCCCAGCTGCTTTACTGCCGTACTATCGGGCTCAAATCCTGTTGCAGTGTTGATGCGCTGCCGCTTAAGCCGGCGAAATTCAATGTTCTGAACCGCCACCAATGCCCTGGAAGTAATCTTTACCAGGGCTGTTCCATTACTGATCCTTATGATTTTATTTACGCTTTTAATAGGAATCCGGTACCAGGGGGTAATGACAGAACCGATAATCAATTTATCATTGAGATAAACTGCCTGATCTAACTGATTATTAGCATTGTTTCCAAGTGTAATCGTTAAAACATAGCGCCCATTCGGGAGGACGGCTTTAAATACAAGACTGTTCCTGCCCAGTACCCCATCCCTGTTCAGGCTGTTGTTCCATTTTCCGGCGAGGGTATCAAAAGCCCCCCGGGGTTTATTTAACCAGCCGTAGCCTTTATGCTCGTTGTAGGCAGAAGCCGGACTAACACGGGTATATCCATTTTCAACGGGTGATAGATCCGTCCCCATGTCGTACAGGTGGCTGTTTTTTGTCGCATCTGTACCACAGGCAAGAAAACCTATCGTACTCCATAATAAAAATGCCAGCTTGAACTTTCCCTGCATGCTCATTTCCCTAGTTTTGAAATTTCTATACCTGCTGTAATGACAGCCCCTAATCCACGCGGATCATTGTCTACCGTTTTTCTTTTCCGATAAAACTCCTGATCATAGCCAATATCTGTACCCTGACAAATGCCATGTACCACCCCATTCTCATCAATCTTTGTCTTAACAGCTTGCCAGCCAGCGAAGGCATTCTTTTGATAGCCTTTGCTTAACCACCCCTCCCTTAGCCCTCTGGCCAGGGCCAGGGTGAATAAAGCCGTGCAAGATGTTTCCTGGTATGAATCCGGATCGTCCAGCACCTGGTGCCAGAAGCCGTTCTTATCCTGGTACCTGGCCAGCACCTTCATTTGCTGCTGAAAATTCTGAAGCACCCTTTTATAAGCAGCGTGTTTTTTAGGCAGTTTTGCCAGCAGTTCTGCAGTTGCCCAGGCAATCCAACCGTTAGCGCGGCCCCAGTATGCGGCCGATCGCTGCTTTTTATCGCTAAACCAGGCATGTTTATACAGGCCGGTTGCCGGATCAAGCAGGTATTTCCTAAAATTCAATACCTGCCTGGCAGCGTCATCGTAATACTTATCTTCTCCTGTAATTCCTGCCATCTGCAGCAGAA
>CBFGNP010000524.1:0-3933 GCA_965650095.1 uncultured Pedobacter sp.
GGAATTGAAAAATGTAAGTTTTATCTATCCTCACACTACCAAACCTACACTGGTGGATATCAGTTTAAACATACCTGCGGGTAAGATCGTAGCTGTGGTTGGTAGCAATGGTGCGGGTAAATCTACGTTGATTAAGCTTCTTTGCAGACTGTATGATCCAACCAGTGGAAAAATCACGTTTAATAATGTTGACATCCGAAATTACAGGAGTACTGATTATCAAAAACAAATTTGTGCTGTATTCCAGGATTTTGGAAAATATAATGTTAGCGCTGCCGATAATATTAAATTCGGAGATATTCATAATCACCGAAATACTGAAGACATTATAGAAGCGGCAAAAAATTCCGGGGCTGACGCATTTATCGATCAATTTCCAGATGGCTACGATACAATTATGGGACGCATCTTTGAGGATGGCCATGAAGTAAGTATAGGGCAATGGCAAAAGCTTGCGATAGCAAGGGCTTTTTACAGTAGATCACGCTTTCTTATACTGGACGAGGCGACCAGTGCTCTTGATGCGATGTCAGAGAAAAATCTTTTTGACTCCTTAAGGGAACGAATTGGAAACCGCGCCGCTTTAATTATCAGTCACCGACAGTCAGCGGTTAAACATGCCGATTATATATATGTACTTTCAGACGGAAAAATAGCTGAAGAAGGAACACATAAGGCACTGCTTGATTTAAGAGGTGAGTATTATCATTTGTTCAATAATAATTCAACAACAGAATAGAATTTATGGGTAAAATAGTCATTGTAAGTACGTGTACTGAAGATTGGGGCGGCAGTGAAGAACTATGGGGTAAAAGCATCCCCCAATTTCAGCATGCTGGCTTTCAAATCTCAGTACTGAAATATTTTATCAATAGAGAACATCCAGAATTTATAAAACTCGCAGAAAAAAATGTCGCCTTGATTGAGATTTTTCCAAAAGGATCTGTTCCTGCAAGGATTAAAAACAAAGTCATTAAAACGGCAAATGAAATCTCCATTGGACTTAAACTGACCAAGCCCAAACCGGAAGACTTTAGTAACTATATAAGAATACTTCGTGATCAGGCCCCATCCATAGTGGTTATCTCGCAGGGAATTAATTTTGATGGACTAAAACTCGCTTATCAATGCGCATTATTAGGCATTCCTTATGTAGTAGTTGCCCAAAAAGCAGTAGATTTTTACTGGCCATACAAGGACGACAGAAAATTCATGCTGGAAGCGCTGCAAAAGGCCGAAAAGTGTTATTTTGTTTCTCAGCATAACCTGCGATTAACAGAAGAACAGTTTGGTAAAAGGCTGCCAAACGGCCAGGTCATCTTTAACCCAGTAAAGCTTTCGGGTAAAGCAATTCCATTCCCCAAGTCAAAAGAAGTTTATAAACTGGCTTGCCTGGGACGGTTGTTCTTGCTGGATAAGGGACAGGATCTATTAATCCGCATCCTAGCTGAGGAAAAATGGAGATCGCGTCCGGTTGTAATTTCTTTTATCGGAAAAGGTGTGGATGAGAATGCCTTAAAAGATATGGCTGACCTGTTAAATGTGACAAATATTGAATTTAAAGGACAAATTGACGATATTGAAAGCATGTGGAAAGACCATCATGCCTTGGTGTTGCCCTCGCGTAGTGAAGGTCTACCACTATCAATGGTTGAAGCGATGTCTGCAGGCAGGCCTGTCATTATTTCTAACGCCGGCGGCAACACTGAAATGGTAGTTGAAGGTGTTACCGGTTTCATTGGTTATCCGAATGAAGAGTCATTTGGAGAAGCCATGGAGAGGGCTTGGCAAAGAAGGGATGAATGGGATCAAATAGGAAAAAATGGGGCCAAATATGTTTCAGAAAATGTTCCTGAATCACCAGAAACTGATTTTGCAAAGCTAGTTCTAGGATTGATCACCGCTAAATAATCTTTCGGGACATGCCTGAGACGCGATAGATCAATCGATTTTAACAGCTGTAAGGTAGTTTCATCGTTTCAAAGTATGAGAACTGGTGTTTGGAACGAATATACGAGTTGGAGTATACAAATCTATAGGTAAACAGAATGAAAATACTGAGCGTAATAAGGTCTCAAGAATGGTGGAGCCATAAGCTGCCTCCTTTGCTGGCTATTGCATATGCAACAGCATTAATGTCTACAGTATCAATATACCAGATCGCGCTTTGGCTCGTATTCTTATTGGGTTCTCTGATTGTAGGTGCTATATATGTAAGCGTTATCAATGACATTACAGATCTTGAAGACGACGTTGCCAGTGGAAAAATAAACAGAATGCTTCAAATATCTCGCGGGTGGAGATGGTTTATACCTGTCATTTGTGTTTTACTCGGATTAGTATTCGGCTTTTTTATCTATCCTGATCTTCTATCGTGCTTACTGTATCTTCTTTCATGGCTAGTCTTTAGTCTGTACTCAATTAAGCCATTTAGATTAAAAAACAGGGGTATCCTTGGTGTCTTGGCTGATGGCTGCGGCTCACATGTCTTTCCCAGCTTGCTTATGGTGTCCAGCGTAAGTTATATTACCCATCAGCAGATGAATTGGATCTGGTTTGGATCTGTAGGTGTCTGGGCATTATGCTATGGTTTGAGGGGTATTTTGTGGCATCAATTTGAAGACAGGGATAATGACATCATGGTCAATCTTAATACCTACGCCAGTAAAACTGATCCCAAAAACTTTAGAAACAAAGCCATATTCCTAACTGCTATTGAACTGTGCTGTCTTGCGACGATGCTGTATCAGCTGGATAGAATCTCAGCCATAATTGCTTTAATTTTATACTTCATTCTGGTATTCATACGGTATGACAGGTATAAAAATCAAATCGTGCTTGTTATTAAAACACACAATCAGCCATTTCAAATATTAATGGCAGATTATTATCAAGTGCTCTTTCCCCTATTTCTTTTAATACAAGCTTCAACAATGAATTGCCTAAACTTAATCATATTGGCTATACATATTCTTCTCTTTCCCTATGTGATGTGGCTTGCTATTTACGACTATGCAATTTCTATAGCCGCTATTTTTTTTCGAAGGTTCCGGGTTTCCATCAAATAATATCCTAGGTAAGAAAGAAGGATCATAATAAATATAAAAAATTGAGATTTTCACGAGCCCGTGTGATCTTCTAGTTATTATTGAATATTTCGCTTTATAAAGTAAGCTAAACTTAGTATAAGTTTTTTTGGGTAAATTTATACACTTAATCTTATTTAGTAAGTAAACAAAAATATGGTTACATTAAATACAATCTCAAAAGTGATTAAACGCACTGTTCTTTTTTTTGCCTCGCTACTGCCTACCTGTAACCAACCTCCTCCCACTGCGCAAGTCGAAATCGCTCAAAAAATTCTAGCACCAAAGATTAATCTGGGTAATGCCGAAAGGTATGTAAATATAGAGATAGATATGAAAAACGCTTCCAGTCCGCACTTTTCGTTCACAGATCTGGCCTTTGATAAACACAAAGGTTTGTTGTTAATGAAAGATGATGGAATTGTAACTGATTATACAATAGTTTATAAAATATTAAATGGCGGAAGAGTAAACGGCAAAAACTATCCTGGTTTTAGCTTTGACGATGGCACAGGAAAGCAAATTCCCTACAAATACTCCTTTGCTATAAATACCAACGAAGAACATTCTACAGCCCCCAATTTAACAAGCTGGGAGCAAATGATGGAAATGGTAAGTAAGGGACACTCCGTTATGAATCATAGCCTTTTCCATGGAGGAACTGATAAACTGAAAGCGATAAAAGATGCTGAAAAAAATATGTGGAAGCATACAAACTACCGCATGACAGAACTTGTTCCGCCAGCAAATGAAGAAGGCTTTGTCGAAACAGGATTGTATCTGGGCTACCACATGATTTCTTCCGAATTTGGAGAGCCTGCACCGGATGGAAACAACGATATGGGTA
>CBFGNP010000525.1:0-3932 GCA_965650095.1 uncultured Pedobacter sp.
GTTTTAGTGATAAACTTGCTGCAATGGGCATTAATGTGGATACTGCAAAAGGGATAGCTGCTTCGATCATCCCTGCAATTGTTGGAAAATTGGTCAATGAAACAAATGACCCGAATGATAATTCTTTTAACATTCAGGATTTAATGGCCAGAGTCTCGGGGCCAGATGGAAAGTTCGACCTATCTGATGTGACAAGGATGTTTACGGAGAAAACTGATGTAAATGGGGACGGAAAAGATGATGGTTTAATAGATAAATTAAAGGGACTTTTTTAATTAAGGTGATTATCTATTTTATAGAAAGGCCATATCAGTTTATTTTGATATGGCCTGTTTTATTTTATATTTGTGATTATGACAAAAGAACAAATTCAGGATTTAAGGGACAGAGTAACGTCGCTGAGGAGGTATCTTTGACGTCGAAAACCGACTGGAAGATATTCGTATTGAGCAGGAGCTGACCCTGCAACCAGGCTTTTGGGATGATCCTAAAAAAGCCGAGAAGCACATTGCAGATATCAATTCAAAAAAAATATGGACAGATGCATGGCAAAAGGCAAACAGCTTGTTGGAAGACACCCAGGTGCTTTTTGATTTTCTGCAGAGCGGAGATGCAACTGAGGAAGAAATGCAGGAGCAATATGACAGCTGCTTGATGGCGATAGAGGAACTGGAGCTGAAGAATATGCTGAAGAACAAGGAAGACCAGCTGCCGGCCGTGATGCAGATTACTGCAGGTGCTGGAGGAACTGAGAGTTGCGACTGGGCCTATATGCTGATGCGTATGTACATGATGTGGGGCGAAAAGAATTGCTATAAGATTACTGAGCAGGACTACCAGGAGGGTGAGATTGCCGGTGTAAAATCAGTTACCCTTCAATTTTCCGGCGAATTTGCCTACGGTTACCTGAAAGGGGAGAATGGCGTCCACCGTTTGGTAAGGATCTCTCCTTTTGATTCGAATGCACGCCGGCATACGTCTTTTGCTTCTGTATATGTATACCCGCTGGTGGATGACACCATAGAGATAGAGGTAAAAGATTCGGAGATTGAATTTGAGACCTTCCGGTCTGGCGGTGCGGGCGGACAAAATGTAAATAAGGTGGAGACCGCAGTTCGTTTATATCATAAGCCTTCGGGGATTGTGATCAAGAACCAGGAATCCAGATCGCAGTTGCAGAATAAGGAAAATGCGATCCGTTTATTGAAGTCGCAGTTGTATGAAGCAGAAATGCGCAAAAGGATGGAAGCAACGGCATTGATAGAAGGAAATAAAAAGAAAATAGAGTGGGGTTCGCAGATCAGAAGTTATGTGCTGGATGACAGGAGGGTAAAAGATCACCGGACCAACTTTCAGTCGTCCAATCCACAGGCAGTACTGGATGGAGAACTGAATGAATTTTTGAAAGCATATTTAATGGAGTTTTAAAATGAAATATTTAAGCGGACTATTCATGACAGTAATGTTATCGGCAAACGGGCTGATGGCTCAACAAGTATTGACCCTCTATCCGGGCAAGATCCCGGGTGCAAAACCTACGCCAGCTGATTACCAGGAGATCACTACGATGAGGGAGGGAAGAGGGGCAAGCATCACAAAGGTCTCGGTACCTACGCTTACCGTATACCAGCCTGCAAAAGGCAAGGCGAATGGGACAGCAGTGATCGTTTGTCCTGGTGGAGGTTATTCGGGGCTTGCCATTGGTCATGAGGGCTATTTTGTTGGAGAGCGCTTTGCATCCATGGGGGTGACGGCCTTTGTACTGAAATACCGTTTGCCAAGTGATGCGATTATGGAGGACCGGTCGGTTGGGCCACTCCAGGATGTAGAACAGGCAATATACCGGGTGCGAAAAGACGCCGCAAAATGGAATATAGATCCAGCTAAAGTCGGCATTATGGGTTTTTCGGCCGGTGGCCACCTGGCTTCGAGTTTAACCGTCCATTATAGAGATGTAAAAATAGACAATAAGGAGGCCATCAGCCTTCGTCCGGATTTCTCTGTTTTAATTTATCCGGTAATCTCGTTTACCGATTCGGAACACAAGGGCTCGGCTGAGAAACTGGCTGGTACGGATGTTAAACTGCGTGAGTACTTTTCGAACGACAAGTATGTGGATGCGGAAACACCTCCAACTTTTATGGTACATGCCAATAATGACAAAACTGTACCCGTGCAAAACAGCATCTTGTTTAACCAGGCGCTGGTCAGGTCCGGCGTAAATGCCGAGCTTCATATTTACCAGGCAGGCGGACATGGTTTTGGCATGAAGAACAGTACCACGGCAGAAGATTGGTTCAAAAGCCTGGAGAACTGGATGAAGAGCAATAAGTTTTTATAAAGTGCTGCTGTTCAGGATTTCCTGCAACTGTTTTAATTCGTCGACCTTTTCTGTTGAACCAAGGTTTTCATAGGCGGAGACCAGATTTCGGATGATCCTGCTGATAATCTCTACGTTGCTGCATGGTGCATAAAAGCCGGGCAGTGGATCAAGGTTTAGCTGGCGAAGGAACTGATCGACATCGTGCTTCCCAAAAATAGCTCCCTTGTTAAAGGCGTTGATATAGAACAGGACGCCGAATTCATGCTCTTCGCGTTTGCTTTCATCGATATAACCGAGTATAAAATGCTGGGGCAGGTTTACGCCATATACGGGAATGTCAAGTTTCTGTGCAAGTGTAGAATAGATGATAGCAAGGGAAATCTGGTTTCCTTTTTTGCTTTCGAGTACCTGGCTGATATAAGAATTTTGAGGGTCGTGATGGTTTTTGGTATTGCCACTGAAACCATATACATTATAGAATATATGATTGATGAGCTTTATTTTTTCGATAGAGCTCATTTCATATTGCAGGCCCAGCCAGATCTCTCTTTTTATTTCTTCTATTTGCAGGATGAACTTTTGTTCATCGAGATCGGGATATTGATAACGGTTAATGACAAGTGCGCCCTGCAGCAAATCGAAGGCCCCACTTTGATACCACAGATTTAGATCTTCCTTTACACTGCTGAACTGGATCTTGTGGACAATGTTTTCTATCCGCTCCTGTAGCAGGGTGTCGAGTGCGTGTTCCCATTCATTCTCCAGATAATCAACTACCTGAGGCCCATACTCCAGCAGGCGTTTTTCCACATGTTCATAAATTTCAAGATCAGGATCATCAAGAAGCTTTACCAACGCACTTATTTCTTTACTATTTTCCATTAAACATGCAAATTTGAATGCCTATTTTTGTGGCTATGGTTTTTAATTTTATCAGTGATTATTTAAAGCATCGTCTAACTGCAAAAAGCAGGCATGGTACGCATTCCCCGTTTGTATATAAACTTACTGATGAGGTAATTTACGATTTTAAGTCCGAATCTGACTACAAAAGTATTGAGGCGCAGCGAAAAAAACTTTTTAATGACGATTCATTAATTACGGTGACTGATCTGGGGGCGGGTTCACATCTGAATAAGAACAGGACCAAGAAGGTGAAAGAGATCGCTAAAAATGCTTTGAAGAGCCCTGCGCTGGCACAACTGATCTACCGTTTGGCCAGAGATACCCGCCCTGTGAATATTATCGAGCTGGGTACCTGCCTGGGGATTACTACCGCTTATTTAGCAAAGGCCTGCCCGGGTGCCAGCATCGTTACAATTGAGGGTTGTGGGGAAACAGCTGAGGTTGCTAGCCGTAACTTTGCTGAACTGGAACTGGGGAATATTGAACTGCTGCCTGATGTGATTGCCGGTGTTGAAAAACTGGACTTTGTTTATATCGATGGCAATCATCGTAAAGATGCTACCTTGAACTATTTTAATTGGTGCCTTCCTAAAGTGCATGAGGGCTCTTTATTAATATTTGACGATATTTATTGGAGTAAGGGAATGAAAGAGGCCTGGGAGGTGATCAAGAGTCATCCTGATGTTACGGTGACGGTCGATCT
>CBFGNP010000526.1:0-3904 GCA_965650095.1 uncultured Pedobacter sp.
TTCAGGATCGAGATCACGTTTTTATTCCCTTGTTCCACCCTAAACAGTACCCTGCCTTATATTTATATAGCAAGGATAAGAAACTGGATTTCTACTCCAGTAACGAAAGAGATGTGCCCAGATTTATCGGCAGAATAAAAAGCAAATAGCTATTGGCTAAAGCTTAAATGCTTGCCTGGCCAGTAGCTTCCAGGTATTACCTTGCTTTTCCCAAACCAGCATAATACCAAGATATACTTTACCCGGAATACCACCATCATTGGTGTCTGCCTTTAATATGTGGCGCACAATAGCGGTTTGACCTGCTACTGTAATAGACTGATTGGACAACTCTATCGTTTTGAAATCAGACTTCTTAGTGGCTATGGTATTGACAAAAGTCTCTTTATCTTCTAATTTACCACTTGAATGCCCGTAGCTCAACTGACTTGTTACCAGGCTTTCCAGATCTGCCTTGTTTCCACTGATCATGGCCAGACGTAGCTTTTCAGTCTGTTCAGCAACTTTAATTTCGTCCTTAGTTTGTGCCGTAGCAAATAGGCTCATCATGGTAAAAGTGATTAAAATGATTGTTTGTTTCATCTGTTTGTTTATTGTTTATTGATAGTCATTAATCGTTTTCAGCGGTGTCAATGAGCTCGCAAGCTCGGTTTAATGGTTAGATGGAGCCTTTGATGATTAAAATAATCATATCCTTGTTGTTTAATGATGATTTTAATCATGTCGGGTTCATCTGTTTATTTATTGTTTCAAATCGAATATAGTGATAAATTATTGCACTGGTTTATACACCCATCCCATGTTGTAAAACATAAATGCCCATTTATCAGCAATCTCTTCTATTGCTTTATCAGTTGGTTTTCCGGCACCGTGACCTGCATTGGTCTGGATGCTGATCAGCACCGGTGCCTTTCCGCCCTGACATTTTTGTAAAGTTGCAGCAAACTTAAAGGAATGAGCTGGTACAACCCGGTCATCATGATCAGCCGTTGTGACCAGTGTCGCCGGATAGGAAACACCAGCTTTTAAGGCATGTAAGGGCGAATATTTATGAAGGTAATCAAACATCTCCTTACTGTCCTCAGCAGTACCATAGTCGTAGGCCCAGCCGGCTCCGGCCGTAAATTTATGGTAGCGCAACATATCCAGTACCCCTACTGCCGGAAAAGCAACTTTAAACAAGTCGGGACGCTGCGTCATAGCAGCACCTACCAGCAATCCGCCGTTAGAGCCGCCCATAATGGCCAGGTAATCCTTGGTAGTATATTTCTTCGCCATCAGAAATTCTGCGGCAGCAATAAAGTCATCAAATACATTTTGCTTTTGCAGCTTTGTACCAGCCAGATGCCATTCTTCCCCGTATTCCCCTCCACCGCGCAGGTTTGCCACTGCATAAATGCCGCCTTGCTCCAGCAGGCTGACCACTGAAGTGCTAAAAGCCGGCGTAAGGCTGATGTTAAAGCCACCATAACCATACAAAACGGTAGGATTTTTACCATTTAGTACCAGCCCCTTCTTGCAGGTAACGATAACGGGCACCTTAGTACCGTCCTTGGACGTATAGAAAAATTGTTTTGATTCGTATTTTAAAGGGTCAAAATCCACTCCTGACTTTTTATATAATGATGATTTCCCTGTACTGGTATCATATTTAAAAATGGTGGTAGGGTACACATAAGAAGTGAAGGTATAGAACAACTCCTTTTCATGCTCTTTACTGCTAAACCCATTAGCTGTTCCAAGACCTGGAAGCTGGATCTCCTGCTCCATTTTTCCATTCCTGTCATACTGATAAACCTTGGTTACCGCATCTACAATATAATTGGCAAACAACTTGCCTCCGCCAGCCGATGGATCTAAAACGTGATCAGTTTCTTTAATCAGCTCCTTCCAGCCGGCGGGCTTTGGATTTCCCGCGTCAACCGTAACGATACGCCCGTTAGGTGCATTTAAATTGGTATAGATGAAAAGTTTACTTCCTTCATTATCCACAATGGAATGGTTCTTATCGAAGTTATTCACGATACTGATAATAGGCGAACCAGGCGTCTTAAGCTCTTTGATGTAAAGTTCGTTGCCGGAAGTGGTGTTAGCAGCTGAAATGATCAGGTAGCGTTGATCTTCCGTAACGCTGGCCCCAATATACCTCCTCGGCATTTTTTCGCCGCCGAAGATCAGTACATCATCTTTCTGGGGAGTTCCCAGCTTGTGGAAATACAATTTATGGTACTGCGTCAGGCCGGACAACTGACTACCAGCTGTGGGTTTATCGTAACTGGAGTAATAAAAGCCTTCATTGCCCTGCCAGGCAATCCCTGAGAATTTCACATCCCTAAGTGTATCGCCGACTAAGGTCTTGTCTTCCGTTTTCATCACCACTACGCTCGTCCAATCAGAACCGCCTGCAGACAGCTGATAAGCGCATATGCTGCCATCTTTAGAAAAATTTATACTGGCCATAGAGGTAGTAGCATCCTTAGAAAAAGTGTTGGGATCAAGAAAGATCTCCGGTGCTCCAGCCTCTTTCTGGCGATACAACACACTTTGGTTCTGCAGTCCCGTATTTTTGTAAAAGTAAGTATACATACCCTCTTTGAAAGGCTGTGAATACTTTTCGTAATTCATTAAGTGCGTTAAACGTGCTTTGATTTCATTACGATAAGGAATCTGACTCATGTACTGCTGGGTTACCGCATTTTGGGCTTTCACCCATGCTTTGGTTTCATCCGAACGGTCATCTTCCAGCCAGCGATAAGGATCAGCTACTTCGATTCCGAAATAATTGTCTTTTGTATCCGTTTTTTTTGTCTCCGGGTAAGGCACTAGGGTCTGTTGTACCTGCTTCAATTGTGCTTCAGTCATAAGGGGTGATAATATAGCCAAAAGTAATAAGCCAATTTTTATATTTGGTTTCATCTTATCTATTTATTTATTTGCTTTTATTGATAGTCATTAATCGTTTTTCAGCGGTGCCAATGAGCTCCCGAGCTCGGTTTAATGCTTAGATGGGGCCTTTGATGGGTTCATAAATATGGTTTTTTTAATATTTTTATATTGGAATAGACAGCAATGGGATGCGCAAACCGGAGGCCATGATCCTGGTTTTGCTCGTGTGTACAAGTGAAGCCCAGAAGCCATACTTCTTAGGTACCATGATCAACATATCAGCACCAAAAACTTCAATTTCCTTTTCAATCTCTTTGATCACGGCATTTGATTTAACTTGCTTATAATAGTAAGTGATTCCCTCCAGGCCCTCGTCGATCGCATTCGTAGCCGACAGGTCTGTCCCTTCCTTTTTCAGATCTTCCACTACCCGGTTTACATTAAAAACTTCCACTTCGGCCTTTAAGCTTAAAGCCAGTTCTTTAACATTCATCAGTACCTTTTCAGAAACCCCGCTTAAAACATCGCAGGCAAACAGCACTTTCTTAATGCCCTCAAATTTTGCTCCCATCGGTACGGCGAGCACCGGAAACTTTAGTTTTTTAATGGCGGTAGTCGTTGTATTTCCCAGAAAGTCCTGCTCTAGTGTTTTCGCATGCATTCCTAATACGACCAATTTTGCGTCATATCTATCCAGCAGTTCCTTTAGCTCATCTTCAACAAAAGAATAAGCGGATTCATGGCCTACCTCAATGTCGTAGGTGATGGAGAGCGACAAGGATCTTTCAATCAACCGGATTTCATTTTCATTCAGCAACCTTTGGAAACTTGATCCCGGCAAAAGCGTGTTGGCAGCATGCATCGGGATGACGAAGGAATTAAAAAGAATCAGTTTCGCATGGTTGTGTTTCGCTATGGCGGCAGCATATTCTACTGCATTTTCTGCTAGATCCGAAAAGTCTGTCGCTACAATTATGGTCATCATTACAGTGGTTTTGATTTATCGTAAATCTAGCAT
>CBFGNP010000527.1:0-3895 GCA_965650095.1 uncultured Pedobacter sp.
CGTTTATGGCCTTTGCCGACCAGATAAAAATACCAGCGTTCCAAAGGAAATCGCCACTCTGTATAAATGATCTGGCGAGATCAATATTTGGTTTTTCTGTGAAGATTTTAACCTTATGGATCTGATCATCAGTTTTCAAGGTGTTTTCAATGTATTGAATATAGCCGTATCCTGTATCCGGGCGGCTTGGTTTAATTCCAAGGGTAATCAGGCAGTTGTTTTCAGAAGCTGCTTTTAAAGATTGTTCAATTGCGGCGATGAAAGCATCCTGATCGCTAATGGTATGATCTGAAGGGGCTACAACAATGGTGGCGTTCGGATTAAGGCTGGCAATTTTCATGGAACCATAAGAAATGCAAGGCGCTGTGTTGCGCATGATCGGTTCGGCCAGGATTTGATTTTCATTGAGGCCAGGCAATTGTTCTTTAACAATATGCGTATAGATCTCGTTGGTCACCACAAAAATGTTTTCTGGCGGACAGATCCTTAAAAAACGATCGTAAGTACTCTGGATCAAGGTTTTTCCGACACCAAAGAAATCGATAAATTGCTTTGGAAACTCAGTTCTGCTAACAGGCCAAAAACGGCTGCCAACTCCACCAGCCATTATCAATACGTAATTATTCTTATTCATGCTTAATTAGAAAGTGTTAAATTATCCCTTCCTGCAGAAGGTCGTGCAAATGTACGATACCAAAATAACTTCCGGCATCGGTAACCAATAATTGGGTGATATTATTTTCCTTTATAATTTCAAGAGCATTTACGGCTAAAAGATCCTTTTCGATCTTTTTAGGGTTAGGGTTCATCAGGTCGCTTGCTTTAATATTACTTAAATCTGAATGCTTTTCCAGCATTCTCCTGATGTCACCATCTGTGATAATGCCTAAAACAACATTTTCCTGAACAACAACAACCGTACCTAAACGGTTTTTACTGATTTCTATGATGACATCTTTAACAGAGGCTTGCGGATTGATACTCGGTTTCTGATTTTTTAAGGCCAGGTCGCCGGTTTTTAAGTATAGCTTTCTACCCAATGAGCCCCCCGGGTGATACTTGGCAAAGTCCTGCTCATTAAAGTTCCGCATATGTAACAGGCACATGGCAAGCGCGTCGCCCATGGCCAGCTGGGCAGTTGTACTGGTGGTGGGAGCGAGGTTATGTGGACAGGCTTCTTTTTCAACATAAGTGTTTAAAACCAGGTCCGCCTGCATGCCCAGCTCAGAGTTCAGTTGTCCGATCATACCAATCATCTTATTGCCTGATTGCTTGAGCAGTGGCGCAAGGAGCTTGATCTCCGGTGTATTTCCACTTTTAGAGATGCAGATGACAATATCATTTTTTTGGATCATGCCCAGGTCGCCATGTACCGCATCTGCCGCATGCATAAAAATGGATGGTGTGCCGGTTGAGTTGAATGTAGCAACAATTTTTTGGGCAATAATGGCACTTTTTCCAATCCCTGTTACAATTACACGGCCCTTACTTTCGATAATCAGGTTAACGGCTTTAACAAAATCATCATTTATATTTTTAATTAAGCCTATAATGGCCTGGGCTTCTAACTGTAAGGTGTTGATCCCAGCCTCGATAATTGATTTTTTACTTTTCAAACAGAATTAATTAGTATATTGATGCTTTGAATTAGTGCAAAATTATGTTATTTTGAAGTAAAAATAGCACTGAATATTTTATAGACGAAATGGATGTGAAAAAGTCGTTGTTTGACAACTTACAAACCTTTTTTGGTTTTGATAATTTTAAAGGTGATCAGGAGTCAATAATCACCAACGTTCTCGAAAAAAAGAACACTTTTGTGATCATGCCTACCGGTGGGGGAAAATCCATATGTTATCAGTTGCCTGCGTTGATGAATGAGGGAACAGCAATCGTTATCTCTCCATTAATTGCTTTGATGAAGAACCAGGTCGATCAGCTGAGGGCTTTTGGTGGGAGTGATAGTATAGCACATTTTTTAAATTCTTCTTTAAACAAGACAGAAATTACCCAGGTTAAAACGGATTTGTTGAGCGGGCAGACCAAATTATTGTATGTTGCCCCGGAGTCCCTTTCGAAGCAGGATAATATTGAGTTCCTGAAACTGATAAAAATATCTTTTGTAGCGGTAGATGAGGCCCACTGTATTTCGGAGTGGGGACATGATTTCAGACCTGAATATCGTAAGATCAGACAGGTGATCAGTGGCCTGGGTGAGGGCATTCCTATTATTGCATTAACTGCAACCGCGACCCCTAAGGTTCAGCAGGATATCATTAAAAACCTGCAGATGAGTGATGCCACACTGTTTAAATCTTCATTTAACAGGCCAAATCTTTTTTATGAGATCAGACCCAAGCGCGATGTGCTTAAGGAGATCATCAGGTATATCAAGTACAACACTGGTAAATCAGGCATCATCTATTGTTTAAGTCGTAAAAAGGTCGAAGAGGTTGCTGAATCATTAAATCTGAACGGGATAAAGGCTTTGCCATATCACGCCGGGCTTGAACCAAAAGTAAGGGCTGATACCCAGGATAAATTTCTGATGGAAGATGTAGAGGTCATTGTTGCCACCATTGCTTTTGGGATGGGTATTGATAAGCCGGATGTTCGGTTTGTCATCCATCATGATATTCCAAAGAGCATGGAAGGTTATTATCAGGAGACGGGCAGGGCTGGAAGAGACGGTGGGGAAGGTGTATGTATTGCGTTCTATGCTCAAAAAGATGTGGATAAGCTGGCAAAGTTTATGAAGGACAAGCCGGTATCTGAAAGGGAGATAGGTACCCAGATTTTGAAGGAAGTAATTGATTATGCTGAATCTGGCGTTTGCCGGAGAAAGCAGATCCTCCATTATTTTGGCGAGAACTTCAACGAGACCGGTTGTAACTGCATGTGCGATAATTGTAAAAAACCTAAAAAGGTGTTTGAAGCCGAAGAATCCTTATTGGTACTTTTAAAGCTCATTCAGAAAATAGGTGAAAAGTTTGACGATTCGCATATCCTTAATGTGGTCATGGGATTGGAAACTGCGCAGACCATCGCTTATGAGCATAGTAAATTGCCTGAGTTCGGTTTGGGTGTTGTTGAAGGGGAGAACCACTGGAAATCGCTGGTCAGACAGGCGGTGCTGAACAACTTCCTTTCCAAGGATATTGACAACTATGGATTGCTTCGTTTAACCAATTCGGGCCGTGACTTTATAGAAAATCCTTATGGTCTTAAATTCATTCTTAATGAACCTATTGAAAGTGCCGCAGATGACGATGAGGATGATGTTAAACATGGATCAGGAACCTTAGATACACAACTGCTGCAGTTGCTGAAAGATCTGCGCAAGAAAATAGCGAAACAGAAAAATGTACCCCCTTTTGTTGTTTTTCAGGATCCTTCATTGGAGGAGATGTGTACACATTATCCGATAGCCATAGATGAACTGAAGCAGATCTCGGGTGTAGGTAACGGTAAGGCACTAAAATTTGGGGCACCCTTTCTGGAGCTGATCAAGAAGTATGTAGAAGACAATGATATAGAACGCCCGATAGACCTGATCATTAAAACACAGGCCAATAAATCTCAGCTTAAGGTGTCTATCATTCAAAATATTGATAGGAAAATAGGCCTGGAAGATATCGCGCGTGCCAAAGGAATTACCTATGATGATATTCTGAAGGAGATCGAAGCCATTGTAAATTCGGGTACCAAGCTAAATCTCAACTATTTTGTAGATGAAGTGATTGATGAAGATCGTCAGGACGAAGTATTTGATTATTTTCAGTCGGCGGAGAACGATTCCATTGATGAGGCCTTAAGGGAATTGGGAGAAACGGATTATTCACGTGAAGAGATACAGCTGATGCGTATCAAGTTCATGTCTGAATTGGGTAATTAA
>CBFGNP010000528.1:0-3895 GCA_965650095.1 uncultured Pedobacter sp.
CAAAGCGGTTCCAGGAAAGAGTTGGCGAAACGGAAAGCCATAATGTTCTGTACCGTTTCTTTACCCAGGTAATGGTCAATCCTGTAGATCTGTTTCTCTTTAAAGCGCTCTTTTAAAAGTTCATTGAGTTCACGGGCAGTTTCCAGATCCTTACCAAATGGTTTTTCAACAACAATGCGGCAATTGTCTTCATTTTCTGCCAGTTTAAACTTGGCGAGGCGTTTGGCAATGGATGGAAACAGGTCGGGAGAAACAGCCAAATAATATACAATCTGAGTTTCTATGCCGAATTCATCTTTAAATTTATCTATGGTAATTTTAAGCTCATCAAATGATGCGGAGTCCTTAACATCGATAGGATTGTAATAAATGTTCTGAGAAAAAGCTTCCCATTTATCCTTTTCCACCTTACCGGTACGGGAAAAGCTGTTTACACCATCCATAAGAGTATCCCTGAATTTTTCGTCAGTAAGCGGTCTTCTTGCGGTGCCAATAATGGCAAATTTATCAGGCATATAGCCCTCAGCATAGAGGTTGTAGAGAGCAGGCGCCAGTTTGCGCAGATTTAAGTCACCGGTACCACCAAAAATTACAATAATGGTTGGGCTTAGGCTGATACTTGTCTTCATTAATATAGGGTTTTTACAAGTTATTTGTGTTCCAGTCGGCATGGAAGATTCCAGCTTCATCTGTACGTTCAAAAGTGTGGGCGCCAAAGAAGTCTCTTTGTGCCTGGGTCAAGTTAAGTGGCGAATTTGCTGTTCTCAGTCCATCATAATAGGTTAGGGCAGAAGCGAATGCAGGGATAGCAAAGCCATTTTGTATGGCATTACCTACCACTTTTCTGGTGCCCGGTACGATGTCTTTTAACTGGCTTTGAATGCTCTCATCTGCATATAAATGCGTCAGATCTGGCTGTTTTTTATAAGCCTGGTAAATGTCTTCCAGCAATTCTGCCCTGATGATACATCCTCCGCGCCAGATCTGTGAGATTTCTTGCAGGTTCAGTTCATATTTGAATTCACTCGAAGCTTGTGTAAGCAGGTGCAGGCCCTGAGCATAACAGGTGATCATAGAGAAATATAGTGCTTGTTCCAATTGCACTTCGAATTCGCCAGGGTTATTTATTTTCTCTGCAGCATGTGGCAAGGCAGCAGCAAGTGCTACACGCAACTGTTTATATTTAGACAGATCTCTGGAACTTACCGATTCATTTATAGTAGGAATAGGCAATTGCAGGTCCATAGATACCTGCGACGTCCACTTGCCAGTACCTTTTGATTTGGCTTCATCTTTAATGATGTCAATCAAATAACCGCCTGATTTTTTGTCTTTAACTTTAAATACGTCTCTGGTTACTTCCAGGAGGAATGATTTTAACCTTCCATCATTCCATTTTGCAAAAGCAGCATAAATTTGTTCATTGTTATAACCCAGTCCATTCTTAAGCAGGTAGTAGGTTTCGGCAAGAATCTGCATCATAGCATATTCGATCCCATTGTGCACCATCTTTACAAAGTGGCCTGAAGCTCCCGGGCCTATATAAGCAACGCAAGGATCGCCGTTCACTTTGGCTGAAACCGCTTCTAGGATTGGCTTCACAGCATTGTAGGCCATTTTGTCGCCACCCGGCATCATACTCGGGCCAAAACGTGCACCTTCTTCCCCTCCCGAAATTCCCATTCCGAAGAAATGGATGCCTTGTTCCGAAAGCTCCGCAGCTCTTCTGCTGGTATCGGTAAAGTGGGAATTCCCGCTGTCGATGATCATATCACCCTTATCCAGCAAAGGAACGAGTTCCTTGATCACACTGTCTACAATCACACCTGCAGGTACAAGCAGCATTACCCTCCTCGGCAATTCCAGGCTTTTTATAAAAGCTTCAAGGGAAGCGAAGCCTTTTAGATTATGGGCTTTTCCATCTTCCTCTAATTTTTGCAGCATTCTGGCATCTTTGTCGTAACCCGTTACGGCAAATCCATTATCGGCCATGTTAAGCAATAAATTGCGGCCCATGGTGCCAAGGCCGATCATTCCTAAAGTATATTTGTTGTCCATTGTCTATTTTTTACTGGGAAAATTCGTGAAAACATGATATTTCTCTTCCATATCCCATAATTTTGCGCCGCCCTTAATGCCATCTTTGTTGGACGACAACTTAATATTGTGGTCCAGGTTAAGGGTAATGTGCTTGGAATTACCGCCACCAATATAGAGGGTGTCGTAATTAAATACGGTCTTATAAATTTCAATTACACGGGCTACGCGCTCGTTCCATCTTTTTGTACCGATTTTTTCGAGTGCTTTCGTGCCTAGATAGTCATCATAATCTTTGTCTTTGGTGATCGGCAGGTGCGCAAGCTCCAGGTGAGGAAGTAAATCGCCATCAAATACCAATGCGGTGCCGAATCCCGTACCTACGGTAAACACGATTTCAAAGCCTTTTCCTTCAACGATGCCCAGGGCTTGTTGATCGGCATCATTAATGAGGCGTACAGGTTTACCAAACAGATCACTTACCTGCTGAGCGAGGTCCACATTGGTCCATTTGTTTTTGGCCAGGTTAGCGGCCGTTTGTACTTTACCGCATTTTACATAGCCTGGAAAACCGATAGAGATCTTTTCGAAAGGCTCTTTAAGCGTGCTAACCAGTTCCTTAATACATTTTAATACCGCATCCGGGGTAGCATGATCCGGGGTAGGTAATTTTTTGAATTCTGACACCAGGTCACCATTAGAAGTTAAAATACATGCCTTAATGCTGGTGCCACCAATATCAATAGATAAAATATTTGGGTTGTTCTCTTCTTTTATTGTAACTGGCATGTTTGCTTATTAAGTAAAAAATCGCCTGTTCATTAATACGCATCAAAATAACAAAATTATGATCAATATTCATCTATGGAATTTGCTATTCGTCGGAACATATCATCTTTTTTTTGTAATATTAATGACCTTAAGGCAGGGAGCCAAATTAAGAATTCTTGTTTTTTCCTTCAGATAGGGCGTGTTATTCCAGCTCCATTATCCGACTCAGCTTGCGGACACCTTGTCAACGCAACGTCCTTTGCCTTCGATTTTTTTTTGTAAGGCAAAGCCCCAACAGAACTGTGATAGCTGTTTAAACTTGCTTTCCCGATCTAAATTAGGTGTATACCTTTATCTACAGATGGAGACGGCCAGATGCAGTGGATGCATGGGTAGACATACTATCTATCTTGACACAGCAGCCTGGCGGAATTTACAGATGGTCTTTTATAGCAGTTTTTGTGTCTGGTTTAGACTGTAGTTCAACACTGCTATCTTTTCCCCAGTTTCGGTCTTCCCTAAAATCTTCATCGGAATGAAAGTAGTAGCTATGGGCTGCAGAGCGGAAACCTTTTGGAGAAATGTTCTTATGATTTTCTTTATCTTTTGTTTTCATGGTAATAGAAATCTTTATGTTTTGTTTTGAAGGCAACAGAAATTTACAGCTCCAGTATATGGTAAACAAATACTCCTTAAAAAAGTTTTATAGCCAGTGTGCTGAGCTTGATGAGGTTGTAACAACCCTATCTAAATTGCAAATGCGGCCTATTCAGATAATTCATTTCTTTATCTTTCTCTTCCTGTACCGGAGCGGCTTTTTTTAAGGGATGGTGCTTGGCTGAACTGGCTACCCTCGATGCCATTTTGTGGGCATCGTTACCTTGAATTCTTTTTCTTTTCTTTTCCATGATTCTATTTTAAAAGCCCTTCTAACCTACGGCCTCTGCCTAGTTCTGATACAGGGCCCGAATAGCGTTTTGTAGCGACGGATAAATTTAAAAACATTATTTTCACCCCTTTACCGGATTATATACTTGTTTTTTTTGCGATAAATACTCGTATAACCTTAGGTTGAAATGGAGTATTT
>CBFGNP010000529.1:0-3886 GCA_965650095.1 uncultured Pedobacter sp.
TCATTACTAACAAAATTAGCAAAAATTATCCATTTCTTAAAGCCACGTTAATCGGCAGTCTCACTTAGCCATTTCCTAATCGCAACAGTACTTATTGTAAACGGTCTTCCTAAGGCCGATCAGCGCCAAGCGCACGCAAAGAAAAGGCGGTTCCCGTCCCGAGTATGGCCCCTGCAGCAACATCTGTGGGGTAATGTACGCCCAGATACAAGCGGGAATAACTCACAGAACCTGCCCATAGAAATGAAGGTGCGATTACATACCATTTAGGGTAAGCCTGGGAAAGTGCCGAGGCGGTTGTAAAAGAGGTGGAGGCGTGACCGGAGGGAAAAGAATAATGTGTGGCGGGATAAACGGCTTTAATTTTCAGGTTTGCCAGAAACGGCCTTGGACGCTTTACTACTTTTTTCATCAGCATGGTCACCACCGCATTTACAACTGAGCTGCTCGCCACATATAAAGCGTTCTGCCGCATTTGCTTGTCGTTATTGATTATTCCTCCTGCCATTAAGCCAAGCGGCACACCCACATTTACCCAATCGTTATGTTTGGATAAAAAAAGGAAAAACTCAGTCTGACCAGGAGTTCTGCTTTCAGAAAGGTTGATCAGCACCCGATCGTCAAACTGCTGTAATTTAGACTGAGCCCGCAGTTGTCCTGCTGACGCAGAAAAAATAAAGACAATGGGAAGCAGGTATCTGCAATAAAAGCTTTTCATGGTTACTAATGCTTAGCGCCAAAATACTAAGATTTAGGAATAGTTGAGGGCTATGCCGGCATTTAACTTTTAAATACCTCTGCAAGCAACTCATAAGATCTTAGTCGCGCTGTATGGTCAAAAATATGTGAAGTAGCCATGATCTCGTCAACCCCGGTCTGATCGAGGAACCGCTGTAGGTCTGTCTTCAATGTCTCCATACTTCCAGTGAAAGTGCAGGCAAGCATCTGGCTGGCTTGTTCTTCTTCGTAAACATCCCAAATGTCATTCATATTGTCCACAGGAGGTTGCAGCAATCGGCGTTTTCCTGTTACAATACCCATAAACAACTGGTAAAGCGAAGTAACCAGTCTGCCGGCTTCCGCATCGGTATCGGCAGCAACTATGTTTACACAAGCCAGCACATAAGGCTCTTGAAGATGCACTGATGGCTTAAAATGTTCCCGGTAAAGATTGATTGCGGTGATAAACTGTGCCGGGGCAAAATGACTGGCAAAGGCATAAGGCAAGCCAAGAGCCGCTGCTAAACGTGCGCTGTCTGTGCTTGAACCTAATATCCAGATTGGAATATCAAGTCCTTCGCCGGGAATTGCTCTCACGTGACTGTTGCTGTTTTCAGCCGAAAGATAGGTCTGCAATTTCAACACTTCTTTTGGGAAGTCCTGTGCAGCCTGAAAACGCAGATCACCTCTGATGGCTGCAGCTGTAAGCTGATCTGTTCCGGGAGCCCTGCCCAATCCGAGGTCAATCCTGCCCGGATACAAAGAAGCTAATGTTCCGAACTGTTCGGCAATGATTAAAGGCGAGTGATTGGGAAGCATAATGCCACCTGATCCAACCCTGATGTTATGGGTACCTCCGGCAATATGTCCGATCACTACTGCCGTAGCTGAACTGGCTACGCTGATCATGTTGTGGTGCTCCGCAAGCCAGTAACGGTTATAACCCCAGTTATCGGCGTGCTGTGCAAGGTCTAAGCTATTTTTAAAAGTATCAGCTGGCGTTTTGCCTTCTATTACGGTTGCAAGGTCGAGTACGGAATATGGAGTCGTATTTAGGAGTTTCTTCATTATAGCAAATTAGGGCCCGCGAAGGCTTGGTGTCATTCTGCAAAGCTACATTCCGAAACGATTAATTTTCCATGACTGTGCGGATATGACTTTGTGCCTACATCATTATGAATTTCAAATGAAACTATGATTAGCTGGTATCTGTTTAAAGAAAACGCTAAATTGACCTGAAATTATAAGTTTAATGGATTCCAATGATGTAAGAATATCCCGTAAGAAGCCAATTTTCCCGGTATCGGCTGCTTTGCAAAAGTACCTTAAGACCTATCAGCGGGACTCAAAGCTGCCCATTACCTATAATGATCTGATGATGTTTACTGAATCCTATCCGCTTATGGACAAGAATGGAAAGGACTCCCTTTGGGAAGCCCCCATTTATGCCAGCGACAGGATTGTTGATATACATAACGGCTTGAAAATTATCTATGCGAATTTAAAGGCCTCAGGAAATTTGCGCATAGTCCAACATAAATACATTGACAAAATTGAATACTGCACTTTTGGCAACACCAATCCTTTTCGCATCAGGATTGTGAACCGTTTAAATGATGTTTACGATTACTTTTATGTAAAGAAGGCGGATGCTTCAAGAATTTATGGCCTGGAGCTGGAACATATCCTATCGCCGAACCAGGTCAACTACCTGGTGGACAGGGAGACCTTAATTGAGGAACATATCGCTGGAATCCCCGGGGATGTTTTTGCTAAAAACTATCTCCACAATCAGGACTACAATCCAACCCGTATCGCTAAAGAGTTCGTGAAGTTTAATGAACGTTGTCTGGTTATGCTATTGGGGGACATGAGGGCTTACAACTTTGTAGTACAGATCACTCCCGATTTTGACGATATCCAGTTCAGGATCCGCGCCATTGATTTTGACCAGCAATTTTATGAGGGAAATATAAAGGTATATCTACCTCAGTTTTTCAAGGAGAATTTTCCGTATGTCAAATTGGGTATGGATCAATTGACGGATAAGACTTATTTACAATACCAACAGGAAGAGAAGTCGTCCTTGCTACACAGGGTACGTAGTGAGCGACATCGCCTGACCGATCTGCGTGATGTTTCGAATACCGAGGTCCTGACAACAACTGAGAACATAGCACGCTTAAAAACTGGCATGGCGGATTACTTTGCAGATCAACAGTATCTGGAATGCAATAGCATGACGGATATCATTGAGCTAAATATCAAAAACATCATCCGTCAGGTTAAACTCTGAAACCTGGAAAAGCGGAAAAAAAAGCGGAGGCAGGTCTAAAAGACTGTTGCCCCCGCAAATTAACGCTCTCGGGTGTAAAATTAAAAAAAAATAATTGATTATCAACAAGATATATAGAAAATAGTTTTCTTAGGGCTTCCCAGCGGGCAGTTTTTTGACTGTAAGCGCAACAAATTTACGCTCAACTAAACTATTTATTTTAATGTTTTAGCATTATTTTTATGCGATCTTGTTAAAGTATTCATCACAACATGTATATTTTTTCCGGCAATATTCTTATTTTGCAATAAAAAGCGCATGACCCTGAAAGAGATAGTAGATGAAATTTTAACAGAAAGAGACAGACCATTAAGCTGGCTTGCTGCAAGCATGAAGAGGACAGATGATGGTTTAAGAGTTGGCTTGGTAAAGGAGTCTGTGAAATACAGGGACCTGCTGACTATGGCCGAGAAACTTGAGGTTTCACCACGGCGCCTTTTTGAAGCGACTGCTTACGATTTGCCTACAGAAGAAAATATGGTATCAGAAACATCGGCTGAATATGGAGGTTTAAAAGGTTGTGTAGCATTAGTTACTGCGTTAAGAAGTCAGCTCAACGACAAAGAAAGGATCATTAAGTTGTTAAGCAAAGATAATATTGACGTGGGGTAAGCTAGTGATAAGTATACAAATAGCTATTCTTTTAAGTCATGTTTAGGTAATTACTTAATTATGAGTGTATTTCAGAAAATCATTTCATATCTTTGTGCATTATTTTTTAATAACACTTAAACAAAATAGGAAGTAAATATAAATACCGAGCCGGGGGGGGCGATATCATAAAGATGAGGAAATGTGTTTTGGGAATGAGAAAGGGTGTTTTAGGAGTAG
>CBFGNP010000530.1:0-3875 GCA_965650095.1 uncultured Pedobacter sp.
TAAGAGCTTCGGGATTGATTTTATCCCTTCGGCCTCACCTTCTTATACCTTAAACATCAATAACGCAACCCCGGAGTACAATTATCCGGCCATAAGAAAAAAAGAAAGTGAATTCAGAGAACGCTGCAATGTGGCCAAAATGAATTTAGGAAACAGCCGCATGGTGTTAATTGAATCGCTGAACAACTGGCAGTGGGATTCGCAGATTGAACCGACTGTAGTCGATTACGGTGAAGGATATGGCACAAAATATCTGGATATCGTGCGCGATGAGTTCAAAGTAAAATAAGGCTTTGGACCAATAAACCTATTCTGATTAACCGTTTAACAATAAGATTATGAAAAGAACATTGATTTTCGGTCTGACCATCCTGATGATTGTCCTGACCAATTGTTCAAAAGATAAAACCGAAATCCCCACTAAACCTACCCTGAACATCGAAAGAGATGTTTATGAGTACCTGAATACAGATAAAGCAGGAAATTTCGCCGTTTCCATTTCAGACAACAGCGACTGGGCCATAGAAAACCTGACTACGCAAACCTGGATCACGGCCACAAAAAAAGACGGACAGGTGGAACTGGTCCTGGAAGAAAACGCAAGTTTATACCAGCGGGTGGCCAAAATAAAAATTGTGAGTGCCGATAAAAGCCTGAGTAAGATTATCGTGCTGAAGCAGCATGGCGATACGCCTACCATTATCGTGGATAAACCTATGCTCAAATTTACTAATCCGGGCGGCGATGATATCGTCATGATCAACAGCAACATGAACTGGACGCTGAGCACTGATGCCAGCTGGTTAACCTGGGAAATAACCGGAAATCAGGTAAAACTGATGGCGGCCGCAAATCCTGGAGAGGGTGAGCGTACAGCTGTAGTGATCATTAATGCAGAGTCGCCTGTTTTTAACAAGTCCATTACCGTTTCTCAAAAAGGAACGATTGAGTTTGAAATTGATAAGAAAAACCTTCAGTTTAGCAGAGAGGGTGCCAGCGAAGTGATTACCATAGCGACCAATCAGCAATGGACTTATACCGTAGGCGAAACCAGCACCTGGTTTACTGTTCAGCGTGATGGCAACAAACTGACCCTTACTGCGCCGAAAAATAACTTTGTAGACCTGACCGGAACAATGACCATTACTTATGGCCTGGTGAATGTTGGCATTCAGATAAAACAAACCGGGATAGCGATTGGAACGGAACTGGACAGACAAGTACTGATTGCAATTTACGAGAGCATGGGTGGCGCAAGCTGGTCTGGGAGCAAGTGGAACATCACCGCACCTTTAGAGCAAGCTACAGCATCGACCAACTGGAACGGAGTAACCGTAGCCAAAGTAAATGGTGTAGACCGTGTGACCAGGATCAATTTAGCAGCCAGAAACCTTAAAGGCCCTATTCCCCCTGCTATCGGTTACCTGAGCGAAGTGACGCAGATCGACATGAATAACAATAACCAGCAATTAACAGGTACCATTCCTCCTTCAATGGGCAACCTTAGAAAACTGACTAATTTGGTTTTAAGCAGATCGGGTTTAACTGGCACTATTCCGGTTGAATTCGCAAATCTGACCGCACTGAATTTACTTCAGATGCATACCTCTAATTTTATCGGCCCTATTCCTGCAAATGTTTTCAGCAAAATGCCGAACCTGAACTCATTGGAATTGAAGCTGAACAAATTCACGGGAGATTTACCACCCGATATGTTAACCCATCCCAAGTTTGGCAACTGGAATGTACCCAACAACATCTGCCCGCAACAGGCAGGGTTTGGCTTTACAAAATGTCCATAATACCGTCTCTTTAATCCGATTAAAAACAGCGAAGGCTGTCTCAGTGCTTGAGACAGCCTTCGCTGTTTTACCGGTTATAAACCTGCCGTTTCTTTAATATCGCTTAATGATGAGCATCCTCTTCCTGCAAAAAAGCCCTGCCGCCGATCCGGCATGAGTGGTAATACGCTACCGGCACCGGACCACAGACTGGGAACCTTGTCTTCCACTGTAGTTTATTCACGAGGCTTTCGCACCTTCGCAACAGCTTTTCAAAGGAAGCATCTTGCTTCCCCTAAAATATATTAACGCGTTTCCCCTTATTTGGCGTAAAAAAGGCTGCTCCATTGATCACGGAACAGCCCTTTGTACATTTTATTCAGCTTGACTACTTCTACAGCAGAGCGCGGATCATGTTGATCAGTAGTTTACCTGCTACGGGATCTGTAGTCGCTTTTTCGAATAGGATTTCAGACAGGATGGCTGCTCCCTTACTATTTATTTTAACAATTGGGAAACCCCTCATCGCATCCATCTTTTTGGTACGTTCATAAATATCACCCTCCAGATACCCATGAATTTTCAGGAATGAGGCCAGCGGTTCCACCTGCGCTCCCCTATTGATCCTGTAAGAATTTCTAATCACCAGTGGAATTTCTCTTTTGTTGTTGTTGAAATATCTGGTATCCATCGGCTCAATGTCGTCAAATACCGGCGATTCGGGCACCTCAATAGAAACAATCTCCCCATTTTCCTTGAACACATCACGTATCTGCTCCGGGAATAACGACACAGCAATTCTGCCCG
Organism: uncultured Pedobacter sp.; assembly: GCA_965650095.1. GTDB lineage: Bacteria > Bacteroidota > Bacteroidia > Sphingobacteriales > Sphingobacteriaceae > Pedobacter. The sequence continues at coordinate 2,589 of CBFGNP010000530.1, forward strand.
AATTTAACAGCAACAGCTTTCCGCCACCAGCCACAAAGGCTTTAACCTGGTCCAGTTCGTTTTCAGAAGTATGGAGGGAATCGAGATGTGCTAAAATCAAAACATCTGCTTTCTCTTTTAAGGCTTCTGCTATGGTGCCTGATTTTTTATGAGCGATGCCCAGATCAGCCGCAATGGAAGCCACCTGCCCGGAGCGGTCGACCAACAAGATATTTTTTCCTTTCAGGGCGTCTGTTCCCAGCCATTTCTTGTCAGACAGCAACAGTTCGTAATCATTTTCAGAAACCACCTTCCCTTTTTCAACCAGTTTTAGTACCAGTCTGCCGTTAACTCTTGAAGCCGGTAATGATGTAGGAATGGTAATCTTCGGTTCAATAAATTTACGTCCATAATAGCCTACCGGTGCTATTTTTTCCTTACCCGATGCAATGGTTTTACTATCAACACCTTGTATCGCCCATTGTAATTCTGTTTCCGGCAGATCAGCCCCCTGCTCACTATCATTAACCACATAAATCCGGTCTGGCAATTGTGTTCCAGCGTAAAAATGCCTTCCCCACAATTCGGCAGAAACTAAAATTGGCTGCAATGCTTTTTTCATGGCATAATAACTCGGGTGTGGTGCGATCTTATCCGCCTGATAAATGTTTTTAAACCAGGTTAATGCTGCGAAATGTAAAATCCCCGCTGCTTTTTCATTTGTTCTTCTGATCGCCTCGGCCGATTCTTTGGTAATAAAAGTCTGTGCTTTCAGGAAATACTCAGGATTTGCGTATTCGTAGGCATAATTGCCCACAAGACTTGCCGGGTTTTGGTGAACATAAGTGTAAAAACGCGTTGGGTGCCCGGTTTCACTCGCGTAACCAGTCGAAAATTCCTGACTGATCAATGGCCTGCCGGGATTTTTAAACTTGCTTTGCCATTCCCCGTTAAATTCAGAAAAAATAGAACCATGATACCAGTTGATGTACCAGTGGTGATCGTCTATATCCCCATCGTCAATATGATCAAAAAATGATTTGCCAAACTTCTTCTCGTTACGGGTATAATTGGAATCGAAACAAATCGGCCTGGTTGGATCTATCTGCCGCATATGCTTTACCACATCCGAAATAATACCCATTTTTAGTTTGGCCTGCTCCAAGTCGGGATCATTATCGTAGAACTTCATCTCGTTGTTCACCGTCAAGAACAACAGCGAGGGATGGTTTCTATATTTCTTCAGCAGGTCGTAAAATTCATTCTTCCACAATCCTATCAGCTTCGGATCAGGCATGCTGCTTTTGA
>CBFGNP010000531.1:0-3871 GCA_965650095.1 uncultured Pedobacter sp.
TTTCACATTTTATAAAACTGTTCCCAACCCGTTCTTGGTGGAGGCCCGGTCAGCAATTCGTTACCGATAGCACTATTGGTGATCTGTTTTTTATGTGCATTAAAAACAAGCCTTGTATTTAAGCGCTGCGCCAACACACCCAATGCCATCACCTGGCATAAAGGGCCGGCAATATCAAAAGAAGAACGGCATTCTTCCTCACCTTTGCAGGCCAGCAGGAAATTGGCGAAATGATCTGACGGACTTGCTGGTACAACTGGGAGCATCGACTCCATTTCCTTCGCGCTTTCTGCCGGAAATATTTCCAGTGCTGAACCGTGTGAGCCTCCTTTAAAAGTTAATGTTTTGGAGTAAATTATTTTTCCGGGACAACGCTTTGTATTGGCGGCTCCGGCTGTAGGTGGCGGAATGTTTTTTGCTCTTACATATTCGCCGAACCCTTCAGGTAATTCGGGGCGGTTATTATAGCCATCGTACCAGGTAATATCACAGGCCGGCATCCCCTTGCGCTTTGGAAACTTGAATAATAAAGTAGAGCCCTGTGGAAATAAAAATGTACTGTGCCCCTCCATCTTAATTGGATTTACCTCGGTAGGTAAACCGAGGTGTAAAAACTGATGTGCCGTATCAATGATATGTGCACCCCAGTCGCCCAAAGCGCCATTGCCAAATTCAAACCAGGAACGCCAATCACCATTGATATAACCTTTATTATAATCCTTAAAGGCCGCGGTAGTGAGCCATTTGTCCCAGTCAAGGGTCTCGGGAACGGGTTGCGCGGGCAAGAAACTGGAAGCCATCATGCCATGCCATCGGCGACCATTGTTCATGAAGGCAGTGATCGCGGTCACATCTTTAATGATACCTGCCTCTGTCCACGCTTTAAACTGAAAAAAATTTTCACCTGAATGGCCCTGGTTCCCCATCTGGCACATCACCTTGTACTTTTTTTCTGCTTTCATCATCAGCTCCACCTCGTTAAAGGTGTGTGCCATTGGTTTTTCCACGTACACATTTTTTCCCTGATTCATGGCCAGCATCGCTATTGGGAAATGTGAAAAGTCTGGCACCCCGATACAAACAGCGTCAAAGCTCTTGCCCATCTTATCAAACATTTCCCTGAAGTCCTTATACCGTTTTGCATCCGGAAATTTCTGCATGTTTTCCAGCGTATGCGGGGCACCCATATCCACATCACACAAGGCCACAATATTGACCAAGCCTGTTTTATACAAGGAATTGAGTAGTTCGCCACCTCTGTGGCCAATACCGCAGCAGGCCAGGTTTACCTTATCGCTTGGTGCGATGTGGCCAAGTGATTTTCCGAATACATTGGATGGTAAAATCGAATAGCCTGCAATAATCGCCAATGCCGATGAACCGGTCTTCATAAAGTCTCTTCTTTTCATAGTCGTTTATTTAGTGCTTTTATATTTTTCCATGATAGGCTTGCCAATTTCCACTCCATCTACCTGGAATAAAAAGTTTGCAGGCATAGGCGAAGGATTGTAATAAGCCAGTCGTTTTTTATTTGGCAGATCTGCCTTTAGCCCCAGCTTGCCTTCCGCGGTCATGACCGCAACTTCTACTATTCCATCCTGTGCAGTTAGGATAATTGGCGCAGTCAGTACTTTCTTCCTGAATTTAGAAAACTGAGCAGCTGTCTTTATCCCTTCTTCTGTCTTCCACCACATCGCGATGGCTGCTTTGCGATTGTTGGAATGACGTAGCGTCAGGCGCATTGTTTTGTTGTGCATCAGTTGAAATTGTTCTCTGGAAGATTGGTAAACAAAACCGTCGTTGTGAAGCGATGCGCGTGCGTCTTTTCCAGCATCATCCCATAGGAAACGAAAGGCAATGACGACGTCTTCAAATTTTGCGAAGAACGTTTTGGTATCGTCCAGCTCAATTTTACTACCAGCTTTGGGCAGGCTTATTTTCTTGTCGCCCATCCAGATTTCATCGAAGACATTGGGCAAAATGATGGTTGAATTCAGGTAGTCGTTCAGACAGTTGTGATCTTTCTCTCCCGCAACCAACATCACAAATTCACCTTTATTTTGGGCAGACTGCAGGAATGGCATCAGGTGCCTGGTTTTATTCCAGCCTCCATTTACAGGATAATTGGCAGGCATGCGGCTTTTCATTTTTTCTCCCATGCCTGTTGAAGCCCAGGTACCATAATGGTCATCACGGCCTTCCATCACATACACGATATTGGGCATGGCTGGTATACGGGAACTGCTGAGGTATATCACAAATGGTTTATCATCCGGACTGTAAGTCTGGTTGGATGAAGCGAGAGAGACTTTTTTGCCGACAAAATCGCAGGCATAGGTATTGGCCAGGCTATCCCAACGTTGAACAATGAAACGGTTCTTCCGATCCATCAGCTCTTTTTGAGGACGGGATAAACCTAGTTTTTGCAGGGCCGATAGGCAAATCTGGTTAAACAGGTGCGTATTGTTATTCTTACTGCCCATCAATGGATTCAGATATTTTTCTTCGAGCAGATCGCGGCTAAATACGCGGTTGTAATCGCGACTATGGGCTCCGCCAAGCAGGCCTGCACGTTTGTTATAATGAGCACTTAGATCAGTTATCAAAAAATTAAGGGCATCTTCCGCTTTAATTTTAACAGCGGCGTCCTCAGAAAAGGTACTGATGAGCAATAAAGATTCCAGGTCTATACCGCTGTAGGTCGGACTATCAAATTCACGGATACCGTATTTCGCAACATGGCTCAGCCACAAATCAAAAAGCCTCCGTCCATCGTCAATCATACCGGGATCATGATAAACCTGCCCCAGGGCCAGCAGATTCCAAACCTTCATTAAATAAATATTGGCATAAGAAATCCGAACTTCCTGGTTGCGCACACCATTGTTGGCCAGCCTAAAGATTTCGTCGAGTGTTTTTGCCGCTGCTTTCGAAAGCCGGTCATTGAACAACAACTTCATCAAAATCCCATACTGAACACAGAACTGCACATTATTGCCATCTCCCACATCAAAGCCGGTTTCCTGCCAGCCCCAATAAATATTACCATAACTTTTCCCTGCTGCCGGGTTGGCTACGGCCCTTTTTTGTACTTTTTTCAGTAACCATTCTACTTGTTCATCTTTTAGAAAATGGGTATCCAGTGCGTCTATCAGAAAGAGGAAACAATCCCTGACACCCAATTGTGATGGCGTAGTTTGCGCGGCAGCCCATTCCCTTTCTAAAGTTGCTTTTTGGACCACAGGGTTGGGCATAGCAGGCACTTTATAGTCGTGCTGATCCTGAGCTGTTATGCGTAAAGCAAAGCTGGTTAAGCACCATACGATTACGATTATTTTTTTCATTGTATCTATTTGTTTTTTAATGAATATGAAGCAATCCTGACTTCAATCTGTCCATTCAATTAGCGGGCGTTACCTTGAGCATCACGACCCCATGATGACGAATATTTGTTTGGAATGACCCACTATATTGGCCCAAAGATTTTTGTCGCCACACATCTCTTAGCTGCCATTTTCCTTTCAAACCAATCTTAGAAAAATCGAGTGTATAGGATTTTTCTTTTTCATCGCCCCAGCGGAAATAGGATTGCGGTGTCTTTCCAAACCCGTCGGTGTTGAAAAGGCCCAGGCCATAAGAACCATCTTCCAGTTGTTTTACCCAAACCTCTATTCCCTCCTCATGCAGTAGCAAGCGGCCAGCTTTTCCTAAGGGGTCCTGGTTAATCGCAATGACTTCATCATTAGTCAGCAGGTTCAAGGTAAATGCATCCAGCTTTTCAATAGGACAGCCAATCAACATCGGTGCGGACAGCAGGCTGAATATACTGACATGCCTATATAGTTCATCTCGGGTTAAGCGACTGGGCGCC
>CBFGNP010000532.1:0-3865 GCA_965650095.1 uncultured Pedobacter sp.
TGTTTATTTCGTGTTAAAATTACAATAAAAAGGGGCATTTAAAATTAATTATGGCGGTCTTTTGTTAAATTTGGCTAATGATAATTAGCCCAGAACAAGTTTTAGCCGCTTTGAGGAATGTTGAGGATCCTGATCTTAAGAAAGATCTGGTTACGCTGAACATGATCAAGGACTTAACAATAAACGGTACACAGGTGAATTTTACCCTGGAATTGACTACTCCTGCCTGTCCGATGAAGGACATGCTGAAGAACGCATGTTTAAATGCGGTTAAGCATTTTGTTAGCCAGGAGGCTGAAGTAACGATCAATATTACTTCAAGGGTAACCAAGCCTATGGACACCTCTCAGCTAAAGGCCATCAGCAATATCATCCTGGTTTCATCCGGCAAAGGCGGCGTTGGTAAATCAACTGTAGCCAGTAACCTGGCGATCACGCTGGCGGCCGACGGAGCAAAGGTAGGATTAATAGATGCAGATATTTACGGTCCTTCTGTGCCGATGATGTTTGGCCTTTCAGGGGCAAAGCCCAGCGCCAGGGAAACCGAAGAAGGGAAGACATTGATCTTGCCAATCGAAAAATATGGGATAAAGTTGCTCTCATTGGGCTTTTTCGCTGATCCGGACCAGCCTGTGCCATGGCGGGGGCCCATGGCTTCAAATGCTGTGAAGCAGTTGTTTAACGATGCAGACTGGGGCGAGCTGGATTACCTGATCGTGGACCTTCCACCGGGAACGGGCGATATCCACATTACCATTACACAAAGTTTCCCTATAGCCGGCGCAGTAATCGTGACGACACCCCAGCAGGTGGCCTTGGCAGACACCCGCAAGGGGCTGGCGATGTTTAAAATGCCGGGCATCAATATTCCTGTATTGGGCGTGATAGAGAACATGGCCTATTTTACACCAGAAGAATTGCCGGATAACAAATATTATATTTTCGGGAAAGACGGAGGCAAGCAGCTGGCAACATCATTCTCGGTACCTTTTCTGGGTGAGATCCCGATCGTACAAGGCATTACAGAGGGCGGAGACAGCGGAATCCCTGTCGCCGTGGACGGCACCAATAAAATAGCCCTGGCTTTTGCGGAAATTGCCGGTAGGGTGGCACAGCAGATCGCCATAAATAATGCGCAAACGACAGGAGATCTTTCCCTAACCAATTAAATAGGAAAAAATTTACTATTTTTATATTTTAATTGACCAACGAAATGAATTTAACAGAACAAGTAGAACAGGCATTAGAAACTATCCGACCATATTTAATCGCCGATGGTGGAGATGTTGCTATAGAGGAGATTACGGCGGAAAATATAGTTAAATTGAAATTATTGGGTAACTGCGGTTCTTGCAAGATGAGTTTTATGACCATGAAAGCAGGGATTGAACAGGCTATTATGAAAGCTGTTCCTCAAATTACTGCTGTTGAAGCCATTAACCTGGCAGAACCGGTTTAGAGATTTAACACAATTTAACTAGCCGTTTTATTTATAACCGCTATTTTTGTCATATGAGGTATGCGCTAACCATGATGTTGTTTCTTTTTGCTTCTTCCGTATTTGCACAGCAGATCACGAAGGAAAAGCAATTGATTCAATTTACAGGGATCATTACCGACGTCGATAGCAATACCGTTGTCCCTTATGTTACGGTGACCAACCTAACCAATAAGGAACAGCGCTATGCGGCCAATTACAAAGGATATTTCTCTTTTATTGCCCACCCCGGCGATACCATATTATACACTGCAATTGGTTACAGGGACTTGTTGCTGCCCATCCCTACGAACGTCAATGACAGTAAATATACTGCTATGATCAAAATGAAGGCAGAAATTGTGAACCTTCCAACGGTACGTGTTTATCCATGGGCAACGGTAGAGGACTTTACGAGAGACTTTATGTCGATGAAAATTGCAGATGATGATTATGTGATCGCTGCCCGCAATCTTTCGCCAGAAAGTTTGAGTGGGCTGATTCAAACCCTACCCAGAGATGGGGGCGAAATCCAAAGCATTAACAACAGACTAAGCCATGATCGCGCCCTGAACAAAAACATGGTTCAGACTAATCCTTTGCTAAATCCATTTGCATGGGGAAAGCTAATGCAGTCTATCTTTAAAGGAGATAAGATCAGAAGCGAAGGCAATTAACGCCTTTTGCTTTGCTGCGGAAAACGCATCTTATACTCAGCCTTTACATTTCCTTTAGAAATTGCATCCAGTTTGCTCTTCAGCATTCTTTTACGCAACAAGCTTAATGTATCTGTAAAGAGTTTTCCTTCAATATGGTCGTATTCATGCTGTATCACGCGTGCAGGCATTCCGGTAACTTCATCTTCATGCAGCTCCCAGTTCTCGTCATAGTACCTGATCCGGATATTCGGTTTGCGCATCACATCTTCCCTGATATCAGGAATGCTTAGGCAACCCTCATTAAAAGCCCATGGTTCTCCTGATTCCTCAATCATCTCCGCATTAATGAAAACCTTTTTAAACTTATTCTTATCGCCTTCGTCGGCGCCAGTGTCGACGATAAACAGGCGTATCGGCAAGCCCACCTGCGGCGCTGCCAGGCCAACGCCATGTGCATTATACATGGTTTCGAACATGTTGCTGATCAGTTGTTTCAGATCCGGATAGTTCTCCTCAATAGGTGTGCACATTTTTTTAAGAACCGGATCTCCGTAGGCTATAATGGGTAATTTCATCTAAATTTTTTAATGCTGAGTAATGGATGATAAGCGATAAAGATACAAAAGTACAAATATTACCCTAAAGGATAAAAAGTTAGGGTAGTAAGATTGCTCTCATCTAATATTTCGTTCACAATATTGCGCATATCTGCTGTGCTAACCGCCTGAATCTTTTTGAATATGGTTTCCAGGTCATCAATTTTGTCATAGTCGATCAGGCTTTTGGCCATGGATATGATCAGGCCTATTCTGTTCTCCTCACCCAGTGCAATCTGACCAATGAACTTGTTTTTTGCTTTTTGAAGCTGAACTTCACTTAAAGGATGTTCTTTTATTTTTTTAAATTCCTTATGGATCAGCGACCAGGCTCTGCTTACTTTTTCCTTATCTGTGCCAAAATACAAAGTGAAGATACCGGTGTCACAAAGGGGGCTGTATCCTGTTTCAATGGTATAAGCGATGCCGTATTTCTCCCTGATCTGTAAATTCAGAATGGAACTCATTCCTGTGCCGCCCAACAAATTATTTAACAATAGAAGGCCTGTTTTATAAGGGTGATGCAAGGAGTAAGCCTGCGCACCCAGCATGGCATGAGCTTGTTGTAGCGGTTTCTGAAAGCTTTGTGTAAGTGCTGCATTTTTTGCAGGGGCAATCCTGGAGGGACGGTACAGGTTTGCCGGGATTTCCGCATAATGCCTGGAGCCGGTTTTAACGACCTTGTTTAAAGAGTAGTGGCCGAGTACTGCAATTACAATCTTATCTGTATGATAATTATCCTTTATAAACTGGTGGATGTCTTTTTTCGTGATCCTGTTAATGCTCTCCTCATTGCCCAGGATATTGCGGCCAAGGGGGTGGCCAGCAAAAACAAGATCCTCAAAGTCGTCATAAATGGCCTCTTCGGGCTGGTCCAGATAAGACGAAATTTCATCCAGGATCACGCTTTTTTCCTTTTCCATTTCATCCTCCGGAAAGGTGGAATGGAAAACAATATCATTAAAAAGTTCTAAAGTACGGTCCAGGTAAGGGTTAAGAAAAGAGGCATGGATGCAGGTATATTCCTTCGTTGTATAGGCATTCAGATCCGCCCCTACACTTTCCAATCTGTTTAAGATCTGATTCGTCGTTCTTTTTTCAGTGCGTTTAAAAATCAGGTGCTCGATAAAGTG
>CBFGNP010000533.1:0-3864 GCA_965650095.1 uncultured Pedobacter sp.
TTAATGCTGAACAGGAAACGATTGTATTGGCTTTATTTGATAAGATGCTGGCAGAACTTAATTCCGACTATATTTTTAAGTATGACCTGCTTCGTAATTACGTTACTGAGTTGATTCACTATGCTTTGAAGATACAGCCTTCTAATCGCTTCTATCAACACCCGGATGCCAATTCGCGTATCACAGCTGTGTTTACAGAACTTCTTGAGCGACAGTTTCCCATCGAGTCCCCGTCGCAAAGATTTAGTTTGCGCTCTGCTAAAGATTTTGCCGATCAACTGTCAGTACATGTCAACCATCTTAATCGGGCTGTTCGTCTGACGACTGGAAAAACAACTACGGATCATATTATGGAGCGGCTGACCAGCGAGGCCCGGGCACTTTTACGCCACACAAACTGGAATGTTTCCGAGATAAGCCATTGTCTTGGTTTCGAAGCGCCCACACATTTCAATAATTTTTTCAAGAAACAGACCAGTACTACTCCCTCAGCATTTCGTATTGTTTGAATTTCGTAATGATCGGTTTGATCAGCGTACACGTTCAGCTGTTGTTTCCCATTATCTTTGTATTGTAAAAACAAACGAAATATGGAGAAAATCAGAACTTGGTTTATTACAGGGGCTTCCAAAGGATTTGGACTAAACCTGGTAAAACAATTACTTCAGGCGGGTCAGAATGTTGCAGCAACTTCCCGTGATTTAAAGGCTTTGGTAGATGCCGTTGGTGTTACCGCACCAAACTTTCTACCGCTACAGGTAGAACTTAGTGATGAAGATAGTGTTGGTTACGCCATCTATCAGACAAATGCTGCCTTTAAAAGCATCGACGTTGTAATAAATAATGCAGGTTATGGTATCGGAGGAAGTATCGAAGAATTAAGTGATCGTGAAACCCGCAATAGCTTTGAAATAAATGTCTTTGGAACGCTGAATGTTATCCGAATGGTAATGCCTTACATGCGTAGTCAAATGTCGGGACATATTATTAATATATCTTCGATAGCCGGTATAACGGGTACAAGCGGCTGGTCAGTTTATGCAGCTACAAAGTTTTCAGTTGTCGGATTGTCTGAGGTTCTTGCTCAGGATGTTGCAGAATTCGGAGTTAAAGTAACAGTGGTTGCGCCTGGTGCATTTCGCACTAATTTTCTAAATGCCGATTCAATCAATATCGCGCAGCATACTATTCCTGAATACACTGAGATGCATAATGCGCAGAAAATGCTTCTGCAAAAAGACGGCAAGCAAATTGGCGATCCAGCAAAAGCAGCAGCAGCCATCATTGAGATAGCTTATTCAGAAAACCCTCCGCTTTACCTGTTGCTCGGCGATGACGCTTACAACCGTGCCATGACCAAATTGGACAGGCTGAAAAAGGATTATTTACTCAATGAAGAGCTATCCAAAGCTATGGCCTATAACGGATGACCAGCTAATATTTATATGGCTACCCGTCATCTGGTATACAACACCCGCTCGCAACTGGAAAACAAAAAACTTCGTTTGACTAGATTGAAAACTAAAGTATTGGTTTGGCAAGTCGAAAAACTGAAGGAGCAACACCAAACGCGGAATCATAATGACTTGGAACGTGGAAAGCTGTTATACCGTTTTTTAGTATAACCGCCAATTTCCTGCCAATATTACCGCTAAAGCACACCTCACTTAGCTACTTACTACTTATTTTTAATCTCCAAAAGCTCAATTTTTGGGCGGGAGACTCCACTATAGGGAAACCCGCAGACCTTATCCTCATTAAGTAATTTATATCTAATCAATATTTTTTGACCGTTTTTTTGGAAATCTGTAGAAAGATTTGTTGGATAATACATTTCTTTGTTGATAATAATCAACCATCCGCATCCATCAACAGCTTCACTACCGCTGTCCAATACTTTAGCCTGAATTAGATTACTATCTTTTTTGCAGGAATTTCCCAAACACATAATGATAATTAATGGGCATAAGGTACTTTTTACTATCATACTTAATGCCCTAAGAGAATTTAATGTTTTCATATCTAGTGTTTTAGTTGAGTTGTAAATTTATAAAATAACTTTTATGCCTGCCTTTTTACTATATCTTCAGCTTACCTTTGCAACAAAGAATAATTTAAAGTTGACTTAAAAGAACGCCAGCGGGGCAACACGAACTATCCAGCTTTCATCAAAACGAGTGCAAACCTTAGCATTGAAAAATAGGAAGTATGCATGGAGAAGATGACCTGTACCTGTTACGACAAAGCAGGTAAGGAGGCATTGGAAGAAGAAATCCCTAATAATTAAACTGCTGAATTATGCACTGCTGGATGATGATAGATGCTAGCGGTAAAAAAATCGGGCAACAAGTTCGAAGTGATTTCTAAAAACGGGAAGAATTGCCAAAACATTGGGCGAAAACGGTAAGAGAAACGGTGTACGTCCATATTAAATTTGTGATTAAATAAATACTTAAATTTTAGTCATGAGAAAAATAGAAAGCAATCAGGAATTTGAAGAAACGATCCAGAAAGAAGGAAGTGTAGTTGTAGATTTTTATGCCGACTGGTGTGGTCCCTGCCAGGCGCTGTTACCAACATTAGATGACCTGTCTAAAGACTTTGAAGGAAGGGTGAAAATAGTTAAAATTAATGTTGATAATCAACAGGAGCTCGCCCAGCGTTTTGGTGTGCGTAGCATCCCCACATTAATCTTTTTCAAGAACCAAAAAACTGTAGAAACCATAGTAGGTCTTCGAACAAAGGACGAACTTCAAAAGAAGATATCCGCCTTGGAAATAGAAAATAAATAATAATATTTAAAATCAATAGTTATGTTAAACTGGAATAACATCATCAAGTTTGTAAACCACGGTAATCCTGTTCCGACCCACAGGGTGGAAAAAAAAGATGAGGAATGGAAAGGACTTTTAAGCCCAGAGTCGTACTTTATTACCAGAGGGAAGGGGACTGAGCGGGCACATAGTTCGGAGATGTGCGGCTTATTTGAACCAGGTAAATATGAATGTATCTGTTGTGGGACACCGTTGTTTGATGCAACTAAAAAATTTAACAGCAGTTCAGGTTGGCCTTCTTTCACTCAGCCCATAGCTGTTGAAAATATCGCTTACCATAAGGACAGTGGTTACGGTATGGTAAGGGTGGAAACGACCTGCAATGTCTGTGATGCGCATCTGGGGCATGTATTTCCGGATGGTCCTGCACCAAGCGGTCTCAGGTACTGTATCAATGCTGTGGCACTTAAGAAAGTCGACAGGTGATCTCTCAAGCATTCCAGATCAAAAGTTTTAAAGAATTTAAATAAATTAAAGACAATTAGCAATGGAAAATTTTAAAAAAGCATATCTGGCAGGCGGATGTTTCTGGGGCATGGAAGATCTTTTCAGAGCACGTCCCGGAGTAATTAATACCGAAGTTGGTTATATGGGAGGACAAAATGATAATCCGACCTATCAGAACCATCCGGGGCACGCCGAAGGAATTGAAATTACCTATGATCCAGGCAAGACAACGTATAAAGAACTATTGGATTACTTTTTCAGAATACATGATCCAAGCACTGTTGATAGACAGGGCAACGATAGAGGTAAAAGTTATCGCTCAACGTTGTTCATTCAGAACGAAGAAGAAGGAAATGATGCTGTGGAAATGATCAAATTGGTAGATAATTCGAAACGTTGGCCTGGGAAGGTTGTAACCACATTAGAGCCATTTACTAGATTTTGGCCTGCTGAAGACTATCACCAGGATTATCTTGTAAAGCATCCGAATGGGTACACCTGCCACTTCGAGCGTTTTGGAACATTTTTGTAAAATCTCTGATGAAAGACGTGTGCTAAGTATATGCCGTATTTGCAGACCCTT
>CBFGNP010000534.1:0-3858 GCA_965650095.1 uncultured Pedobacter sp.
CGATACTGTTTTTGGTATCGAAAAGGTGTAATAGTGCTGGCGTTAAACAAACTTCTATACTTTTTTTATGCTGCATCGGTTGCGTTATACGGGAGGGTTTAGATAAAATTATTTATAAAAAGGGAACTTGACAACTTTGGCCTTAATTCTGGTGCCCCGGATATGGACAAAGATCTCCGTACCTTCTTTGGCCATGGCCTTATCTACATATCCCATTCCGATTGCTTTTTGCAGGGATGGACTTTGGGTACCTGAAGTCACCTTACCGATCACTGCACCGTCTGCATTAACGATCTCATAATCATGACGGGGAATGCCTCTGTCGACCATCTCAAAACCGACCAGCTTACGCAGTACACCGGCTTCTTTTTCTGCAAGCAGCGCTTCTGAATTGGTAAATATTTTCGAGAACCTGGTAATCCAGCCCAGGCCTGCTTCAATGGGCGATGTGGTATCGTCAATGTCGTTTCCATAAAGGCAGAAACCCATTTCCAGACGCAGGGTGTCTCTTGCACCTAAGCCAATGGGCTTGATATTGAAGGGTTTTCCCGCTTCAAAAATAGCATTCCATATCACATCAGCATGCTCATTATCAAAGTAAACTTCAAAGCCCCCGGCTCCGGTATACCCTGTTGCAGAGATCAGTACATTATCAATTCCTGCAAACCTCCCTTTTACGAAGTTGTAATATTCCATAGAAGCAAGGTCAACTTCCGTTAAAGGCTGTAAAGCTGCCGCCGCTTTAGGCCCCTGAATGGCCAGCAAAGAAGTCTTGTCCGATATGTTGTGCATTTCTACACCCTGAGTATTGAACTTTTGTATCCAGTTCCAGTCCTTTTCTATGTTTGAAGCATTTACCACCAGCATATAAGTAAGCTCGTCTATGCGATAGACCAGCAGGTCATCCACAATCCCACCCTGCTCATTGGGCAGACAGGAATATTGCACTTTTCCGTCATATAGTTTTGAAGCGTCATTACTGGTCACCCGTTGGATCAGGTCCAGGGCATGCTCACCTTTAAGGATAAACTCGCCCATGTGACTCACATCGAAAACCCCAACGCCATTCCTTACTGTTGCGTGTTCTGCATTTATGCCTTCGTATTGTACAGGCATATTGTATCCTGCGAAAGGCACCATTTTGGCGCCCAATGAAATGTGTGTATTCGTTAGTGCGGTATTCTTCATACAGTTTTAATATAAATAAAAGCGTCGCAAAGGTATATAAATTTACACACTAATTAATTTTTGGTAGACTTTCAGCATTCTTTCAGAAATCACGTTGATATCGTGATCCCTTTCTACTGTTTTTCGAGCATTCTCTCCTATTTCGCGCCACTTTTTGGGGTTGGTGATGCATTGTAAAATAGACCTGTAAAACTCGTCGGCAGTATCAGCGATCAATATATCCTTACCGTGTTCGCACATAATGCCCTCTGCCGCCATACTGGTAGCAATAATACATTTACTCATGGCCATACCTTCTATGATTTTGACCCGCATGCCACTTGCCGATAGCAATGGAACAATCATGATTGATTTAGAGTTGATAAACTCCACCGCATCAAATATTTCCCCTTCCACGACCAGGTTTTCAGAATCATACTCAAAAAACTCCTTCTGCATATTCTTTCCTGCAATGTAAAAGCGGAGCTCACTGTTTAGCTTTTCAATGTCCGGCCAAATTTCATCAAGAAACCATTCCAGCCCCTCTTTATTGGGTCTCCAATCCATCGCGCCCAGGTGAAATAAGGTAGGGAAACTTGTTTTAGACGGATTGGTCACATATTTCCCAAAGTCGAGCGCCACAGGAAAGACCTCCAATGCAGTTTCACAACCGAACCTTACAATACTTTGCCTGTCCGGCTCACTGATGGCAAATACCTGATGAAAACGATTGATCTGTTCCGTTTCATAATGCTTTAGACGACGGGCTAAGAACTGCAGATATTTTCGTCTCGGTCTAAACTGTTCTCTCATCGCTATCCGCTCCCAAACCTCAAATTCGATATTGTGCGCACGGTAGATCACCTTTGCTTTGCTGTGGGTTTTTACCACATCAAGGTAAGGGACGACAAACAGGCCTTCGAACTGGATGATGTCAAATTCGTTCTCCTTTAAAATCTCTTCCAGTAAACGTGCAGCCTCCTCATCAAAAAACCTGGAAACGTTATACGATTGATCCGAAAAGATATTGAGGAAGGCCCCCCATATGTTTACTTCTGTATCCAGGTTAAAGGAATAGAACTTGATCTGCTCAAAAACCGGATCATAAATGTCATCCACATCAATCCGGTGTTTATTGGTGTTGATGCTAAACAACGTAATGTCTACCCCAAGTTTTAGCAGCCCCTTAATGGTATTATAAACCACTATAGGATACCCACTATTCGGTGGAAAAGGGACTCTATTTGTAAGAAGTAGTGTTTTCAATATGTGAAAATACGAATTATCCCGCTATTTTGGAAACAGGTTAGACCGGGAAGTGAGGCCTGAGGGCTTATATCTGGCTATTTTCCTCTAACTATTCAATAGTTAGAGAACTTTCAACGATGCTTATCCATTATTATTATACCAGGTGAAAAATTTTTCTCAAATTTACCCACCGAGCCCCTGAGTGTGCTTGCCCAAATAAACCACCATGTATAGAACTTTAATTTCAAACCTGCTGCTGCATCTCTAATTGATGCATTTTCTGGTATGAAAAGATAATTCTATAATTAAACGATTTATAATATTATATGAAATCTAAATTAACAACACTGCTCTTGTTTTTCTTTTTTGCCAACCAGGCAAATGCAGGCACATTTTATCGCTCGGTATTGATACCTTTTACTGGTGAAATAGAAGGGAATATTTGCTTTAGCATAAAAGGTACAGAATCAGTATTTGAACGTGCTGATTTGATTAGCAGTGATATTACTGCAGGTAATGTACCAGATCTAACGAGCGTCGCCGGGACTATAGATTTTAATACCACTGACCTTAGCAACCTCGGGCCAACGGTTACGGATGGACTGGGTGGATCTAACGACATTCCAAATATAGAATATCAAATCTATACAACAGATGAAGCCGGCACCCCAACCGGGCAGCCATGGGTATATTATCAAGATGCTGGTTCGTTAGGAATAGATGGTATAGTAGCTGATCAAAGTGAGGGGGATCCTGTGATCGTTATAAAAAGTGCTCTTGGTGCTGAGTTTTCGTTTAACGGTATAACAACCGGAAATTATACATTTGCACAGTCGAGGGTTGTTTTTGAAGGCTTCCGTGACGGTGTCTCGACAGGATCAGTAACATTAGGTATAAGTGGGGGTATCGGCTTTAATGAATTCACCTCTGCAGAGTTAACCCCTGCCATTTTTCAATATGTTGACGAAGTACAGCTTACTAATCCTGATATTCCTACCGGAAGTTCCTCCAAAGTTAACGTACTTTCGCTGGATAATCTGGTATTTGGGGATGCTGTTCTGCCCCCTATAATTACCTCTGCGACTTACGATGCCAATACAGGGACACTGGCTGTAACGGGAACAGATTTTCTGGCAAATGGTTCTGGAAGCGATGTAGCTGTTTCCACATTAACGCTTATGGGAGAAGGCGGTTCGGCCTACACGCTAACATCTTCAGATGTGGAGATAAACGACGCCACCAATTTTTCGGTTACACTGAATGCGACTGATAAAGCACGGGTTAACCAAATGATGAATAAGAATGGTACTTCTTCAACTGGTGGGACTACTTACAACCTGGCAGCGGCGGCTAACTGGATGACCAGTGTTTCCGATGGAGCGGATCCGACGGGCAATGGAATTACGGTAAGCAATGTAGCAGTGCCCGCTGTTACCTCTGCCA
>CBFGNP010000535.1:0-3848 GCA_965650095.1 uncultured Pedobacter sp.
TCCATGTTCTCCACGGGCTGTACGTTCTCCATGTGTCTGCTTCGCTGAACCAGAAACAGTCCAGGAAATCAGTGACAACAATAAAATATAAAAGCCTTTATTTAAGCCGGATCCAGTCATTTTACCAATAAGTATTTATTATATAATCTTATATTATTTCCCTTTAATGATCAAAGCCGTCATCACCCCTCTTTCCGACCCATCAGACGGCTTAACCGTTGGTTTCCCGTTGACCGTCAGGGTCGTAGAACCTCCTCCATCCAGGTTCAATGCGCCTACACAGCCTATCTCTTTCATCAATTGCGCCAGTTCGGCCAGGTTTAATCCCGCCCCTCCACTGCTGTTATTTCCTTCAACTGCAAGTAGCACAATTTTATTGTCTTTGGTGTAACCTATTGCCGACCGTGCACGCGAGGAGGCATTATCGATCACAATGAGCTCTTCCTCATCTGTGATGTTAATTTCGCTATTCTTGATCAGCACAGGAGATCCGCCGATGGCGGTTTTCACGTTCCATATTAGCCCGGCAGAAGGATAAGTTGCGGAAGGTACTGCCTTTGGCGCAGCATTCAGGTAGTTTAATGCCGGCGCGGAATAAGCATATAAGGTACCATTGCCGGCACCAACATGATAAACCCAGGCCACATCTGCTACCCCGGTCTCTGAAATCCCAAAGGCCCCACGGGTAGGATAGTAAGGCGTGCTGATTCCGTTATAAGGACGTGAAAGCGACTTTATATTGATTGCATCCACCACACCATTATACATAGATAAGCTGTAAGACGCATTGGTCCCAAAGAAGCCGCCGTTGATACAGGCATACTTAGAACCGATCTCTTCCTTATAAAAGTCAGTTACTTTTTTGTTGGCGGCAGCCAGCACCGGCTTTAACTCCAGGTTGGCTTTGGGATCAAAAACCACCATATAGGCTACCACAGCCTTTCCATTGATGGGGGTTTTATTTAAGAAAACTTGTATCCCGTTTGGAAAATCACCCATCAGCTGCACATCCTTTTTCCAGTCGGACGACAAACTGATCAGCGGCGTGGAATCTACAACAATAACCGGCTTTTCAGGATGATAATTCCCACCTTCAGATTTACTGCAGGATGAAAATGCGCTTGCCGCAATGATCAAAAATACAAGATGCAACTTCAGGTTCATAGCTGGTTGTCTGGTTATTCAGTAAATATAATAACTTTATTAAATAAATTAAAAACATTTGATAAGTTTTATTAAAATATTTTTAAAAGGAAGTCAGTACACCTTAAAATCGAAAGAATAGCTACCTGGCAGGAGTCCTTCTTTCCAACTCCATAACGGGGATTTTCATAATCCGGCCAACTTGTAAACCATCCCGGAAAGTCACTACCCGTATATTCTGCGCGCCTTTCGGAATACTTAAAGGCGATCCTGTAAACTCGGGATAGTAGGGATCAGGATCTGTATCGTCGAAGGAATAATAAATTTTAATTCCTGGAATTTCAGTAGCCAATTGAATCAGCAATTCCTTATTTTTAGTCCGCAGGCCAGTAACGATCGCATCATAAAAATACCTTGAATAGTTTACGGTATCCCTGTCCAGCGCCGGTAAATGCGCCTCCACCCTACCCACAAAATCAGTCCAGCTGCTTTTACCGGTTCCGCTCCAGAGAATTTCACTTAGGGCAAAAGCCCTGGGCCAGGTCATAAACTGCAATTTTCGCTCGTTAGGCACCTGCTCTGTCCACAAACTTCCCTGGCCGCCCAATACCTGCTTTTTTTCAATCCCCTCAGGCACAGGATCAAACTTAAAGGTTGTACTCAGCCTGTTTACAGAGAAAATCGCATTTTCAAGATAGGGGTCGCCCTGGTAAAAATCCAGATAGGTGTAAGCTGCAGGGGTCATTACCACCTGCTGACCCTTACCGGCAGAGAGAATCCCTCCCTTATTGTCCTTCCAACTCATCACAGCCATCTCTTCCGGCAAACCTCCAGGCAGGTTCTCATACCAGCCGATCGGCGTCTTCCCTTTGGAGATCACTATTTTCGAAATCCGCTTCAGGAAGTAAGATTGCAGTTCTTCCGCGTGCTTTAAATGCTCATCCCTGATCCTTTGCTGGCAAACCGCACACTGGTCCCAATACACCCTCGACACCTCATCCCCGCCAATATGAATAAACCTGGAAGGAAACAAGGCCGCCAGTTCCGTGATCACTTTGTCCATAAAAACAAAGACCGAATCGTTCCCGGCGCACAATACATTGGTCCTGGAGCTATTCCATGGGTCGCCCGCTAACACCTGCTGATTTCTTTTCGTACAGGAAAGCTCCGGATAAGCTGCAATCATGGCCAGCGCATGGCCAGGCACGTCAATTTCCGGCACCAACTCCACAAAATGCTTTTGGCCATAGGCCACCAGCTCCCTGATATCATCCTGTGTATAATACCCGCCTGCAGTAGCCTGCTCATCAGGCTCAGGTGCCTTTTGATTTCTCCAGTACCCGGTTCTCGGCACCCTCCAGCCCCCTACAGCGGTCAATTTCGGTAAACTTTTGATCTCTATCCTCCAACCCTGGTTATCCGTTAAATGCAAATGCAGTACATTCATTTTATATTTAGACATCTGCAGGATGTAACGCTTAACCACCTCTTTGGAGAAAAAATGCCGACTCACATCTATCATCAATCCTCTCCACTGGAAACGTGGTGCATCCGCTATTTTAACTGCCGGAATCCGAATATCAGAAGGGGAAACACCCGGCTCAGTTCCCGGGGACAAGAGCTGCACCAACGACTGCATTCCATAAAACCAGCCCTCTGGGGCAGCAGCACTAATCTGCACCCCTTTTGGCGTAACCCACAGCCGATAAGCCCCCTTATCGCCTTTTACCGTGGTATCCCTTACAAACCTGATCACATTTGACCGCCGGGAAGAATGACCAACACGCAAGTTATAACCAGTCAGCGTTCTTAACCTTAAAGCCAGCAGATCAGCCAATTCTTTAGCCGTTACATCTACAGGCACAATCAGCGTCCCCGGTTTTAACCTAAACTCCCCCTTGCTTTTCGTTACCTGTGCAGGCATAGGAATAAGATTAGACCGGGTATCCTGGGCGAGACACAAAACAGAAATTCCCGTCAGACCAGTAATAAGCATGACTTTGCCTATTAATTTAAGTACAATTTTAATCATGTGGGATAGAGTATGCAGATAAGTTGACTGTTTTTATTTAACTTCGCGGTAAATCTATAATTTTTGATACATACTAACTATATTTATTAATTTTTTTTAATAAGATTGTATTATCCTGCTAATCAAACAAACGCCCAGCAACATGAAGACGGACTTTTTCGACGACAATAGTGATAACCTGACAGGGGTTGCCTACAAGAACATTCACATCAGAAAGAAGATCATCTCCTATTTTGCCGATGCGGGAAATGCAACGATTGCTGAGCTTTGCAAGGAAACCAACCTGAGCGTTCCGAAAGTCACGACATTAATTACTGAGCTGATCGCGGGCGGCCTCGTAAAAGACTTTGGGAAGGTCGGCTCAACCGGCGGCAGGCGTCCTAATATATATGGACTGGCGCCCGACTCCTGCTTCTTCCTTGGTGTAGATGTGAAACATGACCATATCAATATTGGACTGATCGACCTGCAGAAAAAACTAATCAAAATATCAAAAGACGTACCTTATCATCTACAAAATACTGCTGAATCTTTAAAGGAACTTTGTGAACTGATCAAAGCGTTTATAAAGGAATCGGCCATCGCTAAAGATAAAATACTCGGCCTCGGACTCAACCTTTCCGGACGGATCAATTATGCCACCGGCTATAGCTATAGTTTTTTTCATTTCAAT
>CBFGNP010000536.1:0-3846 GCA_965650095.1 uncultured Pedobacter sp.
GTAAGTGTCGTCGCCACAAAGGGTTCTTAACCGGTCTAGATACGTTGCCGGATCAAATAAACCATCTACATGGTCTATTCGTATCCCCTGAAATATACCTTCCTTTACCAGTTCTGCGGTTAGCCGGTGATAGGCATCAAAAGTTTCCTGTTGCTGCATGTTGAGGCAAATGAGACTGTTAACCGTAAAGAAGCGGCGATAATTGATTCGTTCATTGCTTTCCTTATAATGACAAAGCCGGTAAAACTGCTGTGCGGTGATGGATTCAAGTGGGGCATTCACATCGGTGTCCAGCCTCAGTGGCCAGATGCTGTCGTAATATTTCAGGTACCAGGCTTTCTTTTTTTGTACCAGTTCCAGTTCGCCCCTGGCGATGACAGCATCCAGATCGTCACCTAAAAAGGGGGCCATCAGTGGATCTTTTGACAGATCTCTAGAAGTGATGTCAAAGTATTTCCTGTAGCGAGAGGCTTCCCCATATTTTAGAACATCCATCAGCCAGGAATTATTGGGATGGAAAGCCATGTGATTGGGTACAATATCCTGCAGCCAGCTCATGTTTAATCTTTTCAGGCGTGCTGAGATCTGCCTCAGTTCATCAATTGTCCCTATTTCTGGATTGAACGCATTTGGATCCAGTCCGTCATAGCCATGCATGCTTCCCCGTACCGCCGCAAAAATTGGCGATGCGTAGATTGTCCTTATCCCGAGATCATGTAAATAGGGGATGATGTTTTCGAAATCTTTAAAGGTAAAACCGCTATGAAACTGTATGCGGTAAGTCGAAATAGGATCAAACATATTCAGCGGAATAAGCAATGAAGGATTCTGGTTGTATGATTATCTGCTGATCTGCCTGAACCCGATCAGGCGCAGTCTTAGGGCCATCCCAGCGGGAATCAGCAGAATCAGTGATCTTTTTTAAGTTTTGTAAATAGCGGGGGACGGTTAAGCTATGGGCAGTTGCGGAAAAGTTCATGAAGCAGAGCACCAGTGCTTTGCTGCCGGTAAGGCCTCTTTCGAGCAACAGGCAGTTTTTTTCTGTGAATGCGGAAGCATGACATGCATTTCGGTCGCCGGCTGATAAGACCACGTGTGTTTTGCGCCATGCGATCAGCTGCTTATAGTACAGGAACATCTGCTGATGGCCGGGCACATTTAACAGACTCCAGTTTACCTTTGAAGCGGTAAAAGTAGCTTCGTCCTGAGGGTCTCGTACCTGGCCTTGGGTATGCATTGCTGCAAATTCCGATCTGCGGCCTTCCCTTACCTGCGCTATCAGCTTGGCATCACCATGACTGATAAAATAAAGAAACGGATTGGGCTCCGCCCATTCCTCGGCCATGAACAGCAGGGGCAAGAAAGGAGAAAAGATCACCGCTGCAGCCAATAATTTTTGCATTTCGAAGCTAAATAATGTGCTGCTGCGCTCACCAAGCATTCTGTTTCCTATCTGGTCGTGGTTCTGGGAAAAGACAACAAACTGACTGCCGAGATGCTGGGCTGATGCTTTACGCCCGAAAGTCTTACCACGTTCTGCAGAAAACATCCTTGTGTATACGTAAGCGTCGGTATATGATTTGGCCAGCTGCGCTATTCCGGAAAAATCGCTGTAATACCCCTTTTTTGGTTCACCAGCCGTTACCCGCAGGGCGTGATGAAACTCATCTGTCCACTGGGCATCCATTCCAAAACCGTTTTGTTCCAATGGGGATATGTACTTAGGGTCGTTCAGATCGGACTCTGCAATCAGGTAATGAGTCTGTCCGGTCATAGCCATCAGCTCATCCGTTTTTGCACGAATTTCCTGTAGCAGGTGTACCGCACTAAAATCTTTTATGGCATGTACCGCATCCAGACGCAATGCGTCAATATGAAAGTCCCTGAGCCACATTAATACATTTTCTACCACAAAGTCACGTACGGCATCACAGTCCCTGTCGTCGTAATTAACGGCTGCTCCCCAGGGGGTCTGATATTTATCCGTAAAATAACTGCCGTATTCCTCAAAATAACTGCCTTCCGGGCCTACGTGGTTATATACCACGTCGAGCACCACCGCGAGCCCTTTCTGATGACATAAATTGACCAGCTCCTGTAGACCTTTTGCTCCGCCATAAGCGCTTTGTACGGCAAACGGGAATACACCATCATAGCCCCAGTTCCTTGTTCCCGGGAAGGCAGCCACCGGCATCAGTTCAATTGCAGTGATGCCAAGTTCCAGCAGGTGGTCAAGATGTGCAGCGACGCCTTTAAAGTCGCCCTCAGCGGAAAAGCTGCCCGTATGTAGTTCATAAAAAATATAATCTTTTAAGGGGATGTTGGTCCAGTCTCCATCTTGCCAGTCGTAGTCCAGGTCGACTGCCAGGGAGGCCTCATGCACACCGTCGGGCTGTCCCAGTGAAGCGGGATCTGGAAGCTGCTTTTCGTCGTCCATTAAAAACCAGTACCGGCTGCCTGCAGAGATCTGATCGGTTATGACAGACCAATACCCGTAATTTCCCTTTTGCAGATCGATGTTCAGGTCGCCCGACAGGATACCCATCCGATTGGCCTTTGGTGCCCAAACTTTTACGACAGCCTGTTTTTCTTTGTTAAGATTTACGCCTAGAGTTCTTTTCAACATATCCATGCCCAGGTTAACTTGCCGATTTCAATACTACAACTGTTCTGCCTTCTACGGGTATTGAATCGCCTGGCCCGTAAGCCAGTTTCTGACTGTCCGGGTTGCCGGCATCCAGTACAATTTCCCATTTACTCCCGTACTGCTGAGCCGGAAGTTTATATTGCAGGGGTTCATGATGGGCGTTGAAAATCACATAAAAGCTGTCGTCGGTTATGGTTCTGGCTTTGTCGTCCAGCCCTTTAACGCCTTTGCCATTCAGGAAAACGGCGAGCGACTTCGCAAAATCTTCTTTCCAGTTGTGTTCTTCCATTTCATCTCCTCCGGGCAGGAACCATGCAATATCTTCTACTCCTGTGCCTTTTATCGGCTGACCCAGGAACCACTTTGTTCGGCAGAATGCAGGGTGGCTTTTTCTCAACTCAATAAGTGCTTTGGTAAAATTCAGCAGATCATGATCTGCTTTGACCCAGTTGAGCCAGGAAACCTCGTTATCCTGACAGTAGGCATTGTTATTTCCCAATTGCGTTCGTCCCATCTCATCGCCGGCAACGAGCATCGGAACACCCTGAGATAAAAATAAGGTAGCCAGCATATTCCGCTTCTGCCTGTTTCTCAACTCAATAATACCCTGATCCGAAGTTTCACCTTCTGCCCCATAATTACAGGAACGGTTATGATCTTCACCGTCCATATTGTTTTCTCCATTGGCTTCGTTGTGCTTTTCGTTGTAAGATACCAGGTCATGTAAGGTAAATCCATCATGTGCGGTAATGAAATTGATGCTTGCTGTCGGGCTTCTGTCATCATCCTGATAAAGGTCAGGGCTTCCCGTAAAGCGGGATGCAAATTCACCCAGCATACTTTCTTCACCTCTCCAATAGTCTCTTATGCAATCCCTGTATTTTCCGTTCCACTCTGCCCAGCCCGGAGGAAAGTTCCCCACCTGATAACCGCCTTCGCCGATATCCCAGGGCTCGGCAATCAGTTTAACCTGTGAAATTACAGGATCCTGATGGATGATGCTGAAAAATGCGCCGAGCATATTTACCTCGTCCAGTCCCCGCGCCAGGGCAGAGGCCAGATCAAAGCGGAAGCCGTCTACATGCATTTCTGTGATCCAGTAACGCAGGCTATCCATCATCAGCCGCAGGACACTCGGGAAATGTGCATTCAGGGTATTGCCTGTTCCCGTATAGTCCATGTAGTACCGCTTATCTTCA
>CBFGNP010000537.1:0-3841 GCA_965650095.1 uncultured Pedobacter sp.
AGTTGCTGTATAATAGTCATTATCATTTCGCTCCCAACTCGTAAGATGTGAACCAAGCAGGTAATAAATGTCATCTTTCCTGAATAATGTGGGTGATTCAAAGCCCGAAGTCATGTTTCCATTGACCTGTTCGCTCACACTTTTATAGTCACCGGCAAGCTTGTAAATTTCACCACCATGTATCAATACATACCCGGAGCCATCTTCGTCCTGGAAGGTACCCATATCCCATTTTTTGATGGGATTACCTTTAAACAACAAGGCTCCCTGAAACAGATAAGGCCCGGTAATTTTGTTTGAAGTCGCATAACCAACAAACTGGTCTTTATAGCCAAGTGTATCAACATGCATATACATTACGTACATTCCAGTTTCAGGACATCTCATTACTTTCGCCCGTTCGCCAACCCGGTTAGGCCCTAATTTGCCCGATTGCTGAACCGGCAGTGCCGTACTTTCAAATTTCCAGTTGTATAAATCGGTAGAGGAATAACAATTGAAACCGGCAAAAGCATTACTCGTATCCGTATGTGCTTCGCCAAAAAGGTAATACTTGCCATTGTCTTTAACGATATTTGCGCCATGGGCACTAACAATTTTCCCATGATCATCAAACCATGGCACTCCTGAATAAATAGCGTCATAGTTCCCGGCTGTTTGAGCAATCAGCATAGGAGAAATGATCAGAAAGGTGATGTGCAGTAATAACTTAG
This sequence comes from uncultured Pedobacter sp., assembly GCA_965650095.1. GTDB lineage: Bacteria > Bacteroidota > Bacteroidia > Sphingobacteriales > Sphingobacteriaceae > Pedobacter. The sequence continues at coordinate 714 of CBFGNP010000537.1, forward strand.
TTATTTTAGATCTCATTTTCAACCCCGTTTAATTATCATTCTTGAAATTGATCATATGCTCGTGTATATGTTCTTTATCTTGAACCGTGTCAGCCGAAACACGCTTCAGGAAAATATTTGCCACCGGCAATTCATTTTGTCCCAGAATCCGGGAAAGAAACTTCACACTTGATGCGTGTAAATTATCCAGGTATACGTTTTTTATAGGTGTTAACCTTTTTTCAACCGTTGGAACCAAAGTTCTCCACTGGTACAAGACATCCGTTTCTATGCCAAGGATCCCAAGATCAATTTTTCCGGCTTTGATATTGAAGGCATATATATTCTTCACATATCCACCCATGCGTTCATTCGTTTTGATAAAAATGAGATGGTTTAACTTTGCACCTTCGGCTACGGTACAACTATCTATAAACACATTTTCAATTTGGCCTGAGCTGTTTTTTCTTTATCTCCTTTTACTGCACCAAACTCGGTAATAGGCAGTTTACCGCATTTACTAAAATCCGAAACTTTGATATCGGGCATGTTAAAAGGGGCTTTAACCTTTAGGATTTTTATGATTACTGAGGATCTTTCCTTAGTGAAAGAGAGCGCAAGAAATGCGAGCATGATCAGGGATACAGTTATTTTTTTCATTAGTACATATTGTTTTAATGGTTATGAAGCTTGCAAAGCATATTCATTGCATCCTCATCGACATACCTAATACAGGACAGTTTTTCTGCAGCAATTACTTACAGCTACCTAAAAAAGATTACCGGTTATCGGACACCTGGCTTTTGTTATCTGCATATTCAAAGCAGCCCGGATCAGGATGTTTGCCTGCATAACTGAAACCTATAGCTATTCCCTTATCAATGATATCGCTCCCCTTGGTTAAATGCATAAAATTACTGACTGGTAACCCGAAGCTGGCATTTCGCCGCTGTGTTAAAAGTGCTTCATCAAGACTGGCAAAGTCAGCATCTGTAACCTTGACGTTATTTAGCTGAAAATAGTTATTACTGGCATCGCACAGGGGCAAATTAATATTGTTAATCTCTTTAGAGCGGGCCTTATAGCCCAGGTTGTTTTTCATGACGTGCGCATATCCGGGGACATCTCTGGTAAAGTCTGCACTTCTGTTGAGCATGTTAAAATTAACTCCGTTTTTATAGGCCGTGTTGTTGTACCAGGTATTGCCTCCCATATGATGGTTGGCATAAAAACCTGCACTCTTGTTACCCACAGCCAGGCAGAAAAGAATTTGGTGATGTGGGATTACAGCGGGTACTCCTTTCAGGTCTTTGATGCCGAACCCTCCCATTTTAAATCCATTCCCATCAGCCAGATTTACAAATGATGATGAATAACCATTGTAAAAGGCCTGGCAGTTTTCAAAAGTGATTGAAGCTAGCGCATTGATGCAATCAAAGCCATCATCGCTGTTAAACCATGCCCTGCAACTCTTAAACACATTACCAGTATACCTGGCACTTTTCGGGTGGCAGCCAAAGCCATCTGTGTTGCCTCCCCTTTTGTTTTCAGAAACATCATCCCAATTGTTATAGGCATCGCAGTTTAAGATCAGGTTATTTCCACCCTTGGTTAGATAGAAGCCGTTGGCTTTTCCGTCATGCATGGTAAGGCCTTCATAGCTATTCCAACTGCCTTCATTTCTAAAACATTCACTTTGCGTATGCGAGGTTATCGTGGTCTGAACACCCTTCACATCCAATCCTTTAATCGTAATATAGGATGCTTTTACAAAAAAAGCGGTAATTCTTAATCCAGGCGGAGCAATATTCGAAAATTCAAATACAGGCTTTTCTCCCGGGTAGGCCAGATAATGGATTCTGGCTTTATCAGTTCCACTTTTATCCAGGTATGTTACATACGCATATAGGTTATCGGTTTTGGCAATCTGGCTATTTTGCATGGTATATTTCCCCCCGCGGATGTACACGGTATCTCCTGGAACACAGGCAGCCTGCGCCTTTTGAATGGTTAAGAAAGGTCGTTCAATTGTTCCCGGATTGGAATCATTGCCCATTGGCGCAACGTAATATGTTTTGAAGGCACTTGTTTTATCAACAGCAAAGACGCCACCTGTTATCAGCATGACCATTGCTATTGAAAGAAATATTTTAGGTTTCATGTTCTGATATTTTCTTTACCAATCGAGTTTAAATAGTGCCACTCCCTGGGTGGGAAGCATTACTTTTACTGTGGCTTTTCCGTTCCCAAAACTTAATTTTTCCGGCTTCTTAAATGCCTGCAGCTGTCCGCTCTTTTCCAATTCGGCAATTTGAGCTTTTGACGGATTTTGAGGAGCGCCCATCTTTTTCCAGACCTCGTAAGAATTGCTGTGTTTATCGTCTATCCGGAACTGAGATAGCATAACTTCTTTTTTGGGTATGCCATCAAAATTGATCGTGATTTCGGTTGCCATACCTGGAACATCATCATCGTGGTAGTTCCAGACCATAACCGCAGCCGTCCTATCATCAACAGTGGCTAAGCTACCGATGTCTCCTTTTTCTCCCCTGATACTTGCGCCGAGAACCTTATCGAGCGAATACATTTGATTGGCTTGTACTTTCACGCGTGAGCCTTGCATCAGTCCAAACATGCGGAATACATTCAAAACGGGTTTATCTACCCCATTGGTAGATAAATCTCTGAATCCGTAGAACCAGGGTTGATTTTCAAATTCGAAGGACCAGGATACGGCGCCTAAGAAATTGACCCCCAGGGAATCAGCAATCGCGTATTTTCGTGCAAAGGACGCAGCAGTATAACTGGAGTACATGGTGCCGTTGCGATAGGCATTTTCAGGATTTGTTGCCATACCACAAGCCGCACAACCTTCGGGATCAGACTCTCCGATAATAATCGGGATATTTTTAAGCTCCGGGTATCCCTTCGTCATGTTAAAGCCGCTGTAAATATCCCTGAGCTGTCTGCCCATATCCATTCTGACATGGCCATCAACCACCTTAGGGCTTCCTTTTGCATGAAAGGCAATAAAATCAAGCGGGGTGCCTGTTTTCCCTGTTACATGGTTTTTACCAGAAATGCAATGCTGAATAAAGGCATGTAAAAACTTCGCTCCCCGGTTCCCTGCAGGTCCGGTAACGTGCGGA
>CBFGNP010000538.1:0-3839 GCA_965650095.1 uncultured Pedobacter sp.
AGCCGTGGTAATAACCACTGTCTACCCAACCATTTATTTTACGGTCGAGATAGGAAAAATCGTAAATGCTCCTGTGTTTTTTTTGCTGTCCGGAAACAGGTAAAGCTACCTGTACCAGAGCAGCAATGATCAGCACATGGAACAGTGAAGATCTTTTTAACATTTAGTGCTTGACCTTGTAGAATTTATAAGCAAAGCAGAAGATTACAAGGTAACAGACGATCGGTGTGTAATATGCATTTGCAATACCGGCACTATCCGCAACCGCCCCCATTATAAAGGGAAAAAAAGCACCACCTACAACTCCCATAGATAAAAATGACGCTGCCTGCTGCGTACGTGCACCCAGATTCTTCAGCCCCAGACTAAATATAGTAGGGAACATGATGCTAAAGAAAAAATTGATCAGCAACAGGGCAATAAAAGAAACCGTACCGAAACTTTGTGCCACAATGATGCACATAAGGATATTACCTAATGCAAATGCTGCTAACAGTTTGTTTGGTGCAATGATACGCATCAGGAAAGTCCCAATAAAGCGGCCTGCAAGCATCATCCCCATAAATAACACCATGTAAGTTCCCGCTTCAGCGTCGCTGAAGCCCATCTTTTCATGGCCATAATTGATAAAGAATGCCCAGGTCCCAGCCTGTGCCGCTACGTTGAAAAACTGTGCTGCTACCGCCCAGACAAAATGTTTATGGTCGAACAATTTTTTATCAGGTGCAAAGTCCACGTTCACGGCATCCGTATCTGCTTCAGAAACGGCGTGCGGATCTGTAGTAGGTGGTACCTCTACAAATGAAAAAGATATGGCAACCAATAAAATTACTACACCTATCACTGCATAAAGTACTTTTACCGATGTAAGATCCGTACTACCGGCGACATTGTTGCGCAGTAGGAAATAACTCCCGATTGCGGGGCCGAGCATCGCACCTACTGCATTAAAAGACTGGGCGAAATTAATCCGCTGGTCACTGCTCCGCTGATCGCCCAACGAAGCGACAAAGGGATGTGCAACTGTTTCAAGGGTAGACAAGCCACAGCCAACAACAAACAATGCAATGCCAAAAAAAGCAAATGATGAAATATTGGCTGCAGGCACAAACAGAAAGGCGCCGATCGCAAAAAGCGACAAACCCAAAAGCACACCTTTCTTATATCCGAAGCGTTTCATAAACAATCCGGCGGGGATTCCCATTACCGCGTAGGCGCCAAAAACAGCAAACTGAACAAAGGCGGATTGAGATTTGGAAAGGCTCATAGTATGCTGAAAGTGCTTATTCAACACATCTGCCATGGTAATGGCAATGCCCCAGAACATAAAAAGTGAAGTGACAAATACCAGGGTAACCAGGAATTTCTTGTCGGTAAAGGCTACTTTGATTTTTAATTCGTTCATTTTTGCTTATCAGGTTTATTTGGTTAATATAATTTGGGTTGCAGCCAGATAGACTGCCCACCCGATGCTTTTAATTTAACTTCAAGTACAGTATTCGCGTCCACCTTCCTCGTAGTTATTCCGACTTTTGTAGCGGTATTTATTTTGTCATCGTCACTGTAGACTTTAGCAAGATAAGTTTTTCCTTTCGGTAAAAAATCAAATTTCACTTTTATTGTTCTGGCCTCTGTATTGGTTATGGTGCCCATAAACCACTGATCTCCACTTCTCCTGGCCACGCTCACAAATTCACCAGGGATGCCCTGCAGAATCCTTGTTTCATTCCAGGTCACCGGTATCTCATGCCAAAATTCCAGTTCCGGTTCATTATGATAGTAAGATGGCTTATCATACCAATACAGCGTTTGCAGCGGGCTAAAGTAAATCGGGGCTAAGGCCAGCTGGTGTCCATGGGTGGTTTTAATTCGTTTGTCAAAATAACAGATGGTATAATCTGCTGCGCCTGCAATATAACGGGTAAAGGGCATAACGGTGTTGCTTGTTGCATCAGGCATTTCTTCATTGCCTCTTATGCCTTCAGCAGTCATCAGGTTTGGCCAGGTCCGCTGCTCGCCGGTCGGCCTCCAGTCATCGTGTATATTAACCATGATCTGGTTTGCCGCAGCCTGCTGTATGGCTTTTTCTACCCAGGTTGTCCAGCGGTGCGATCCCGATTGTACAAAACCAAATTTAACACCCGCCACGCCCCATTTCTTGTAAATAGAAAAAAGGCTGTCACTTTGCATCAGTAAAGCTTGCTGGTTTACATATAACCAGACTCCAATTCCTTTCTGTTTTCCATATTTAATGATGGCGGGGAGATCAAAGTCTTTAATGGCAACCTTTGAAGCATCAGAACCAAAGCTAAACGCCGGTCCGTACCACTTCCAGTCGAACAATATATATTGCAAATTACGGGCAACAGCAAAATCAATGTTTTCCAGAGCATCTTTAGTGGTTTGTGACATGACCCGCATGATCTTTCCGGGTTTGATCCAGCTTTCCTCCTTTATTTTCGAAGGCTCGTTCAGGTTCAGGATCAGGTGATTGTTTTCGGCAAGCTGTGCCGGGCTTTCCGCCACCATAATGACCCGCCATGGTGTGGCAAAGGGCGATATCAGGTCGGCCGGACTAAACATCGAAGTCTGAATGGTATTGGCTTTTGCCTTACTCAGTTTAAATTTAGTCCTTGCGTAATCCACCATTTGCGCCTCAGCAAGCACAGCATGTAAACCTCCGGGTAATTCCAGCGTCAATGGCCTTTCGGCTTCACCGTCCCAGTTGCGCAACGGTAGCTTTGCATAAGGCGCCTGTGCCCATTTGGCTACCCAGGCTTTAGTTCCTTCCGGCAAGGTGAATTGGGTATCTTCAGCCATTACGCGGTAATAGGTACCCTTTTCATTTTCAGGAAAAAAGAAACGGAAAGCAACACCTTCATTGTATGCCCTCAGCTCAATATTCATGAGGTAAATAGGATTGTCATCCTTAACCGTTTCCACTGTAGCAGCATTGAAATGATCGCGAATAACATCTCTTTCGCCATATACAGGTTTCCATGTGGTATCTTTTGTGGTAGAGATGATCTTTGTCACCTTCAGGTTCTCAAACCATCTCTGCCGCTTATCTACTGGAAGCGCCATGGCACTTTCCGATAAGTGGTTATCCAGCTGAAGCTCCATAACCGACTCGGCAATTACAGTTTTGTTTTTAAAGCTAACCTGGTAGTAAAAGGTTTTTTTTCCTTTGTCATCACTTTTCTGGTAAAATTTAACAGCCATATTGTTATCCGGCGAAAGCAAGGTGGTTTCTGTTCCCGCTACAATAGTTTGCGCAAAAGAAAGCCTGCAGCTCATTAAAATAAGAAAAAGGCAACTGGATAATCGGATTCTATACATGGAGCTATTTATAAGTGTTCAAGGTTTACATAAATGCTCATTCCACGCTGAAGCTTTTTAAGTCGCAATAAAGCCTCAATGTAATAATAATCAGCATAGATAATTGAAGCGTCTATTTCGGAACCGTTGGGTTTGTGCCCGGTTGAATGTAAAAGAAAAGCACTATTGTTTTCCCTGCTCTGGTACTGAGCTGAAGACAAAGAACTGAGCATTTGTTCAGCCTCTGTCCTATACAACTTAGCTTTAGCTTCCTCTTTGACGAACGTTGAAAGTTCTAACAGGGCAGAGGCCACTACGGCTGCGGCTGAAGCGTCACGGGGTACATTTGGAATCGCTGGATCATTAAAATCCCAATAGGGAATCAGATCAGCAGGCAGGTCCTTTAAATATACATCCGTAACTTTTTGGGCAAAATCCAAAAACACAGGATCTTTAGTTTCCCTGTAGCACATGGTATAGCCATAGATTGCCCAGGACTGTCCCCTGGCCCACATCGAATC
>CBFGNP010000539.1:0-3823 GCA_965650095.1 uncultured Pedobacter sp.
ATAGATAAGCAGGCAACAAAAAAAGGCTATGCATGGGCAATTATCATATCGTCTGTTGGTGCGATTATACATGCTTTGGCCATTCCTTTGGGACAAGGCATATCGACCATTTTGGGTTTTGTGGGCATCGGAGCTGTATCGGTTTCAATTGCCGGCTTTATGTTCTCCAGAGCAGTCCTGGGCTTTGGTGAATCTGGAAACTTTCCTGCGGCCATAAAGGCAACTGCAGAGTATTTCCCAAAAAAAGAAAGATCATTTTCAACGGGAATATTTAACTCCGGATCCAATGTTGGTGCTATCCTGGCACCATTAACCGTACCTTATATAGCTAAACACTGGGGTTGGGAAACTGCTTTTATCCTCATTGGTGCTGTAGGCCTTTTATGGCTCGCATTCTGGCTTAAATTCTATGATAAACCAGAAAAGCAGAAAAAGCTATCGCCTGAAGAGTTTGCTTATATCAATAGCGATGAAGCCGAGCACGAAAGCCCTTTGAAAGAAAGTGTAGCACCGGAAGCAAAAGTTGCCTGGTTTAAATTACTTGGTTACAGACAGACCTGGGCATTTACTGTCGGTAAGTTTATGACAGATGGGGTGTGGTGGTTTTTCTTGTTCTGGTTACCTGCATATCTTAAAGACCAATACGGAATGATTGATACACAGGTAATGATACCTTTAGCTGTTTTATACAGTATGACCATGTTTGGTAGTATTGGCGGCGGCTGGTTTCCGATGTACTTTATAAAAAAGGGCCACGGAGTGTACGACGGACGTATGAAAGCAATGTTAGTGATCGCTTTGTTTCCCCTGGTTGTTCTTGCAGCACAACCACTTGGTCACATTACTTTCTGGATCCCTGTTCTTCTAATCGGTATAGGTGCTTCTGCCCATCAGGCATGGTCTGCTAATATCTTTACAACTGTATCTGACATGTTCCCTAAAAAGGCTGTTGGCTCTGTTGTCGGTATAGGAGGCATGGCCGGTGGTATTGGCGGTGTTTTGATCACAAAGCTAGGTGGTTTTCTGTTTGATAAATATAAAGCGCTTGGACATATCGAAACCGGTTATACCATCATGTTTGCCATTTGCGCTGTTGCTTATTTAATTGCCTGGATAATTATGAAGATCCTTGTACCAAAGTATAGGCCTATCACAAATTTATAATACGAATAAATTAATACCTAAAACTAATATTAACTAAATGTTTTCAAAAGATCAGCTAGATTCAATTTTCGTTACAGAAGATCAAATCCCTGAAGAGTTTAAATTATCTGTAGAAGTACACCAGCGCGAATACCTTAGCAATGGCGAAATGCGTCCCTGGACAGGTGAAGTGCATGAGGTTTTGTCTCCGATTTGTATCCGGACAGAAAAAGGCCTGGAAAGGAAACTAATTGGTACTTATCCGCTGTGTAGTGAAAAAGAGGCTGACGAGGCGCTTCAGGCGGCTGTAGCAGCCTATAATAACGGAAGAGGAGCGTGGCCGACCATGAGTGTGGCAAACCGCATTCACTGTGTGGAGCAATTCACTCATAGAATCATAGAAAAGAAAGCAATTGTGGTAAAATTGCTAATGTGGGAGATCGGGAAGTCGTACGCCGATTCTGTAAAAGAATTTGACCGGACAGTTGAATATATATATGCCACTATTGATGCGTTGAAAGATCTGGACAGGCAATCGTCTAAATTCAGCATAGAGCAGGGTATTGTAGCGCAGATCAGACGGTCACCACTTGGTGTGGTACTTTGTATGGGACCATTTAATTATCCATTGAATGAAACGTTCACTACATTAATTCCAGCTCTGATCATGGGCAATACGCTGCTGTTTAAACCACCAAAACATGGTACTTTATTACATTATCCTTTATTGGAAGCTTTCAGAGATTGTTTTCCTAAGGGGGTAGTAAATACGATATATGGTCGTGGAAATAAGATCATACCGGATCTGATGAAGTCTGGCGAGATTAATGTTTTAACCTTGATTGGTTCCAGTAAGGTGGCCAATGAATTGAAAAAACTCCATCCTAAAGTAAACAGACTGCGTGCCATTCTTGGCCTTGATGCCAAGAATGCTGCAATAATTACCGCTAAAGCAGACGTTAAGCTTGCCGTGCAGGAAACTGTCCTTGGTTCCTTGTCATTTAACGGACAAAGATGTACAGCGCTTAAAATCATTTTTATACATCGCAGTCTCGCTGATGTATTTTTGAAAGAGTTATCAGCTGCTGTGGCCAAGCTCAAATTTGGTATGCCATGGGAAGAAGGTGTTGCTTTAACACCACTCCCAGAACCGCAGAAACCTGCCTATCTTAAAGATTGTATTGCCGACGCCGTTGCGCATGGTGCTAAAGTAATTAATGAAAATGGCGGTGATACAGTAGAATCGTTTGTTTATCCTGCTATTGTATATCCTGTTAACAGGAATATGAAGTTGTATACGGAAGAGCAATTCGGTCCGGTAATACCAGTAATTGCTTTTGATGATCTGGAAGAGCCTGTACAGTACCTGATCGAATCAACCCATGGACAACAGGTTAGTATTTTTAGTGACGACGATGAAGAGGTTGCCGCATTGATTGACCCTCTGGTTAACCAGGTAAGTAGGGTTAATATTAACTGTCAATGCCAGCGTGGACCGGATGTATTTCCGTTTACAGGTAGAAAAGACAGCGCAGAGGGGACTCTATCCGTAGTTGATGCCCTAAGATCATTCTCGATCAGATCTTTGGTAGCAACGAAATTAAATGAGAGCAATAAACACCTGATTAACGAAATTGTGGACAGCAACAGTTCAAATTTCTTAAGCACAAAATATTTGTTTTAAATATTTGTCCTACGCCGTTCTATTTGTTGCATCGTGAAATGCGATAAATAGAACGGCTTTTTTTGAAATGGTCATCGACCTATATCCTCTTTCTGCATGTTAATCTGCTATGTGACTTGTCGCAAGCTCTAGCAACTGTTCAGCAATATAACAGCGAAACTCTAATCAATAGTGCGTAACCGACTTCAGCCTTTTGATATGCAGTACCCTGAAAATTAAAGATTTGCACTCAAATTTAATTGCAAATTCGGGAATTAGCAATGTCTTTTTGTCTTAATTAATTGATTTGTTTCGTTTTCGAAAAACTATATTTTTGAAATCAAATTTCTTGAAATTATATCAGCAGATTTTCTTACATTGTTAGAACCTAAACTAGCCAAATGGATAATCAACTTGTTCGTCATCTGTTATGGGAGCGTCTGCGAATAGGGGATCAGGACGCATTTTTTGACCTTTATAAGGCACTCTATTATGACCTGGTAAACTTCGGGATCCGTGTTTGTGGTGATGCGGAAACTTCAGGGGAAGCAACCGATCAGGTTTTTGTTACGATTTGGGAAAAACATGCACAGCTAAACAGAGTTGACAATGTCCATGCCTACTTGCGCACATTTGTAAAACGTAAGATCCTCCGGTTACTCGAACGTAAAAAAAAGATAAATTATGCCTTACAAAACGCAGGTTCTGACGGAGAATGGATGGAAATGTCTTATGAAGAATTCATTGTTAAGGTCCAGACGGATGAGTTGGTGAGGTATAAATTGAAAACAGCACTTCAGAAACTAACATTTAGGCAGAAGCAGCTCGTTCATTTAAAATTTTTTGACGGTCTGAGTTACGAACAAATTGCCCAGCAAACCAACCAAACGATCAAAACTGCTTATAATACCATTTACGATGCACTTAAAATATTGAGAAAAGAATTAAAAGATTAAAATCAATATCATCCCAGCATCCATAATCATCGCGTCGCTTTTCTAACAGAAGCCTTGAGGA
>CBFGNP010000540.1:0-3820 GCA_965650095.1 uncultured Pedobacter sp.
CTTTAGCAATTTACCTGGGACTTATTAAATAATTTTTGATCTTAAAGTTTAAACAACATGGCAGAATTAAATGCTCATATACCTGAAGGAGAGTTAACAGAGAAATGGACGAAATTACGGTCTTCTATGCCATTGGTTAATCCGGCCAATAAAAGAAGCATAGAAATCATCGTAGTAGGTTCAGGGCTGGCAGGTGCTTCGGCAGCAGCTACCCTTGCTGAAATGGGTTATAAGGTTAAATGTTTTTGTTTCCAGGATTCACCAAGAAGGGCGCACTCTATTGCGGCCCAGGGTGGTATCAATGCAGCAAAAAATTACCAGAATGATGGAGATAGTACGTATCGGTTGTTTTATGATACGATAAAAGGTGGGGATTACCGCTCACGTGAAGCCAACGTACACCGTTTGGCCGAGGTAAGCGCAAATATTATTGATCAGTGTGTTGCCCAGGGTGTGCCCCTGGCCCGGGAGTACGGTGGTTTGTTAGATAACCGCTCCTTTGGTGGTACACAGGTACAACGTACATTTTATGCCGCCGGACAAACCGGTCAGCAATTGCTTTTAGGTGCCTACAGTGCTTTAGAGCGTCAGATCGGCATGGGTAAAGTCGAAATGTATACCCGTCATGAAATGCTTGAAGTGGTTGTGGTTGAAGGTAAGGCACGCGGAATCATTGCCCGTAACCTGCTTTCCGGTGAACTGGAGCGCCATTCAGGACATGCCGTGTTGTTGTGTAGTGGTGGCTACGGGAATGTATTCTACCTGTCTACCAATGCAATGGGCAGTAACGTAACCGCCGCATGGAAAGCGCATAAAAAAGGGGCTTTCTTTGGCAATCCCTGCTATACACAGATCCATCCAACCTGTATCCCGGTTTCCGGCGATCACCAGTCTAAACTGACCCTGATGTCTGAGTCCTTGCGAAATGACGGAAGGATCTGGGTGCCTAAGAAAAAAGACGATCCGCGTAAAGCTTCAGAAATTCCTGAAGACGAAAGAGATTATTATCTGGAGCGCAGATATCCTGCTTTTGGTAATCTGGTTCCACGTGACGTGGCTTCCAGAGCGGCTAAAGAGCGTTGCGATGCAGGTTATGGCGTAGGTGCATCTAAGCTGGCTGTTTATCTTGATTTTAAAGCCAATACTGAGCGTTATGGCCGCATTGAAGCAAATAAACAAAATATTCATAATCCTGATCAGGAAACCTGCATGCGCTTAGGCCGTGAGGTGATCAAAGAGAAATATGGTAACCTGTTTGATATGTACGCACAGATTACAGGAGAAGATCCTTATGAACTGCCAATGCGTATTTATCCTGCGGTTCATTATACCATGGGAGGACTATGGGTCGATTATAACTTAATGACTACAGTGCCGGGCCTATATGCCTTGGGAGAAGCAAACTTCTCCGATCACGGGGCGAACCGTTTAGGCGCTTCTGCTTTGATGCAGGGGCTGGCTGATGGTTATTTTGTAATTCCTTATACGATTGGTGCTTATTTATCCAAGGAGCTGGCTACAAAACCAATTCCTCATGACCATCCGGCATTTGTAGAAGCTGAAGCCAGTGCTAAATCTATCATCGATAAATTCTTTGCCATTAAAGGAAGCAAATCTGTAGATCATTTCCACAAAAAATTAGGGAAGATCATGTGGGAGAAATGCGGTATGGCGCGTAATGCAAAGGGGCTGACTGAGGCTATTGCTGAAATTCAGGAGCTGCGTAGAGAGTTCTGGACTGACCTGCGTGTACCGGGAGATGCAAATGAATTTAACCCCGAGTTGGAAAAAGCAGGACGTGTGGCCGACTTTATCGAGCTTGGCGAGCTGATGTGCATAGACGCACTGAACAGAAATGAGTCTTGCGGAGGTCACTTCAGGGAAGAATATCAGACTGAAGAGGGAGAAGCGATGCGTGATGACGAAAACTACGCTTATGTTGCGGCATGGGAATATAAAGAGGGTGTTCAATTTGAGCTGCACAAGGAAAAGCTGGAGTTTGAAAACATTAAGGTTGCACAAAGAAGTTATAAATAATAGCTAAGTACTAAAATCTCAATATCATGAGTACAGGAAATATGAATTTAACGCTGAAGATCTGGCGTCAAAAAAATAACAAAGCCAAGGGTAATTTGGTTGATTATAAACTATCAGAGATCTCCCCTGATATGTCCTTCTTAGAAATGTTTGATGTTCTGAACGAACAGTTGATAGCTAAGGGCGACGAGCCTGTTGTGTTTGATCATGACTGCAGAGAGGGAATCTGTGGTGCATGCTCTATGTTTATCAATGGCAGACCGCACGGGCCAAAAGACCTGGTTACCACGTGTCAGTTGCACATGCGTTCATTTAAGGACGGCGATACCATCGTTGTCGAGCCTTGGCGTGCGAAGGCATTTCCCGTTATTAAAGATTTGACGGTAGATAGATCCGCGTTTGACAGAGTTATTGCCGCAGGGGGCTTTATTTCTGTGAATACAGGGAATGCGCAGGACGCCAATAGTGTTCCAATCCCTAAAGTACAGGCTGATTCCGCTTTTGAGGCTGCGGCCTGTATTGGATGTGGGGCTTGTGTAGCCACCTGTAAAAATGCGTCTGCTATGCTTTTTGTATCTGCTAAGATCTCACAGCTAGCCCAGCTGCCGCAAGGACAGCCTGAACGTTACCGCAGGGTGCAAAGCATGGTCGCGCAGATGGATGCCGAAGGATTTGGTAATTGTACCAACACAGGAGCTTGTGAGGCAGAGTGCCCGAAAGGCATATCTTTAGAGAACATTGCACGTATGAACAGAGATTTTTATTCTGCAAAATTTGTATCTGAGGAAGATATTTAATAGTTTTATAGGACGAGACAAGGTATTACACAAAGAAACCCGGCCATATTGACCGGGTTTCTTTGTGTAGGAAATTGTCGTAATTATTGCTCCTTTTTTTCTTTTATTTCGACTTTTTGCAAGGTCTTAGCACCTTTACTGGTGATGATGACCACCCCATGAGCTCCTCTTGCTCCGTATATAGCGGTAGCCGAGGCATCTTTGAGCACGGAAATGGACTCAATTTTATTGGGTTCAATGGACTGGATGTCCAGATTGTCGGCTATTTCCCCATCTAACACGTAAAGAGGCGCATTTGCTGTCTTTTCACCGGGTGCTATTGTTTTGCCCTGGTCGTCAGTAAAACGGATCCCGAGGCCGTTTTGGTTTTGTCCAGGTTTTGCACGCTGATCAGCAGGTTTGCTTAAATTAAAACCGATCGGGAGGTTGTACTTAACGCGCACATTTTTGCCATCAGCCATTCCCGGAATCCACTTCGGTGATTCTTCCAATACCCTTACCGCTTCTTCATCTGTACCTGAGCCTAAGCCTCTTTCCACCTGAACATTGCTCAGGCTGCCATCTGTTTCAACAATAAAAGAAAGGAATACCTTGCCCTGAACCTTATTCTTTTGTGCTTCCTGAGGGTACTTTATGTTTTTTTGCAAGTAAGCATAAAACGCTGACATTCCACCGTTAAAGGTGGGTTGTTTGTCGATGGAAACAAAGTCGTGAACTTTGCTGTCATCATCTGACGAGGAACCGGTTCCTTTAGCCTCTACTCCGTAGCCCGTTACCACAATTTCACGCAAGTCCTTAACTTTACTGCCCGAGGCTCCGGCTTTTTTAGAATCCCCACCATAGCCCATTACGACAATGTCACTTAAAGCAGTATAACCGGTCAGCTGTGCAATATTTTCATCTTTTTCCCCTGCCTTGTTGTCATCCAGTATAAATTTGAACCTTAATGTATAGTTACCATTTTTAATTGCATTATAGCCAGGATA
>CBFGNP010000541.1:0-3816 GCA_965650095.1 uncultured Pedobacter sp.
AAGCACTTATTAATACTACCAAGCAATTAAATCAACTCTACAAGCCTGTATTATTTAACACTCAAAACATCACCGAAAAACAAAATCTTGAAAATATCCTAATTGAAAAACCTCATATCCAGGTATTTGACAGCATCGAATCACAGATTGAAGAACTGATCAAATGTTTGAAGCCAGGCATCCCTCCTTCAGAATTAAAAATTGCGACTAAAAAACATCGTGGCTCAACCGATCTGCACGACTACGGGGTATGGGTTTATTATCCCTGGTCTGAAAAACTAGTACATATTTTGGGGGAAGAAGAATTTGTTCTTGTACGAACCAACAGAAACAAGCATAAAATAACTGAAGAAGAACAATTCGTCCTTTCACAAAAAAAAATTGGTGTAATGGGGCTTTCCGTTGGACAGTCGGTGTCTTTAACCCTGGCCATTGAAAGAGGGTTTGGCGAACTGCGGATTGCGGACTTCGACGAGCTGGACTTGTCCAATTTAAACCGCATCAGAACAGGTATACATAATATACACCTTCAGAAAACAGTCATTGTGGCCAGAGAGATTGCAGAACTTGATCCTTATTTAAAAGTAGTGTGCTTTCATGAGGGGATCACGGAGGACAATATCGATGATTTTCTAACTAACAATGGCACACTTGACCTTTTGATTGATGAATGCGATAGTTTTGATGTAAAGATCAGCGCAAGGCAAAAGGCCAAAGCATTGGGCATTCCTGTTTTAATGGAGGGTAGCGACAGGTGTACGATTGATATGGAAAGATTTGACCTTGAACCCGACAGACCGGTTCTCCATGGCTATGTAGAGCACATCGATATGAGCGTCTTCAAAACGCTAAAAACACTGGATGAGAAAGTACCTTATATAGCGCCTGTTACCGGAATAGAAACACTCTCTCCCCGGATGAAAGCCTCTGCTGTCGAAATCATGAGTACCATATCCACCTGGCCACAGCTGGCCAGTGCGGTTACTTATGGGGGCGGAATTACGGCCGATCTCTCCAGAAAAATACTACTGGGAAACTTAAAGCTCTCTGGAAGATTTTTCATAGATATCGATGAACTGATTGCAGATGAAAAGCCGGTTACCGAATCCCCGGTAGAGCACAGCAACAAACAATTAAGCAACACAGAAATTGAAGCATATTTGTCAAAAAATCGTGTTTCTGTAGATACTAAGGGTGATGCAGTTCCCGAAGAGCTCATTAATAAGCTGATCAGCTCAGCAGGCAAGGCTCCTTCCGGCGGAAATAACCAGCCCTGGCACTGGCATTATGAAAACACGACCTTACACCTGTTTTTAAATAAACAGGTGTCCGGTGCCTATTTAGACCCAGGGTATATTTCATCTTACGCCTCAGTCGGTGCTTCAATCGAGAATTTATTGCTCGAAGCGGCTGTAAATGGGCTGAGCGTACATTGGAAGTTTACGCCGGAGCTTTTTCCTGATCACATTGCCTTTTTTAGTTTTACAGGAAAATATGAGGCAAATGATACAGAAAAAGAACTGGCTGCACAAATCACTGGAAGACATACCAACCGAAAGTTTGGAAATTCACAGGAGATCAGTATCGCAGACATGGATCAGCTCAGCGCAAGGGTTGCATCAGATGAAATCAATTTACACTGGCTTACTGCGAATGAGGATAAAACCGCCCTGGGCCACATAGCAGGTCAGGCGGACCTGTTGCGTATGTTTACGCCCGCTGCACATCAGGATTTCATTAAGAAAGAGATGCGCTGGAGTCCCGAGCAGGTCCTGGAAACAGGAGACGGTATCGGCATTCATACGCTTGACCTGAGTAATCAGGATCAGATCGGACTAAGATTAATGAAAGACGAAAGAGCTGTCGAATTTTTAAAAAAGATAAAAGGCGGCAATGCCTTCAAATACCTTGCCTTAAAGCAATTCCAATCATCCCCCGCAATTGGCCTAATTACTTTACCGCAGCACACCCCTTTAAACTATATAAAAGGAGGTATGGCGGCCGAAAAATTGTGGCTGTCGGCCACTGCATTAGGCTATCAAATCCACCCCGTTAATGTTCCTTTAATTTTCTTTTACAAAAACAATTCTACGGAATTCAATGATCTGCCAGAAGTAAGTAGACAGCAATTTTTAAATTTACATGAGGAATTTAAGCAATTGTTTAAAATAACTGATAATATTGCAGAAATATTCATGTTTAGAATATTTAAGGCGGAATCATCACCGCAACGTACAATTAGAAAACCTTTAAATAAAACTTTATCCATTGGAAGAGCATAAAACGCAGATCAATAAGCTTTATTTTAAAGCTTTTAGAGCCGTAGATAATCGCGAGGGCTGCATGAAATTTATTGAGGGGCATACCCATGTACTGGAAATATTTGGAATTACTAAAATTACCTCCGCAAATATCGATTGGATACTTAATCCGGGCGTATATGTAGTATTGGTAAGCGCGGAAGAAAACGGCAAAGCGCTTGCCGGAAGCAGGGTGCATGTCGCCGACGGCATTGTGCCTCTTCCTGTGGAAACTGCTGTAGGCGAAATGGATAACCGAATATACGGAATGGTGAAAGAGCGGGTCGCCAACGGTACAGGCGAACTTTGCGGGGTCTGGAACTCCTGGGAAATTGCCGGTTTGGGTGTCGGCAGCTGGGTACTTAGCCAGATCACCGTAGCCCTTTCCAGTCTTGTCGGTTTGCAGTCCTTGTTTGGTCTTACTGCGCCGGCTACTTACAGAAATGCAGTTAGAGGAGGCTTCAGAGTGGTGAAGGAGATTGGCATAAACGGCAAATTTTATTACCCCAAAGAGGATTTGACGGCTACAGTTGTACTAAATGATGAGCTGGATACCCTGCCTACCGCTACGCCGGAGTCCCACGACTTTGTAATGGCCCTGAGAAAGGAGCCGAAACAGACTGTTGCCATGCCGAACAAAACAAACGACGGATTTATAGATATGCATATTGACATCATTATATGAGAGGAAAGCTTTATAAGAAACTGCTCATCATTTCCCTATGTTTAAGTTATTCCCTTCTTATAAAAGCTTCTTTCAATGAAACGAAGGATTCTATCATTAACATTACCAGTCATGCCAGCATTTTAGTTGATTTTCCGGACACAGCCTCTATCGGTTCTGTCCTAAAAGCCCGCGACAAATTCAAGCCTTTAAACACCAAGTTTATCAACTTTGCAGAGATAAGCAAACCGATATGGTTAAAGGCTGCCACAGTGGACATTTCAAAGATCCGGAATGTGAGCATCATGATTGACCAGGCAAGGATGATCATCTCCGACATTTACTTTGTGAAGGGCGACCGGGTACTGCATAAAATTATGAGTAAACCCTATAGCACGATAGCAGATCTGGAATTTCCAGGCAACACAAAAAGCCATCGTATTCCAGCCTCAGTAATTGCCCAGCAGCCCGACATCATCCTTAAACTGTACTCGGATGAAATTGTGATCGCTCCTGTATTTATAGCGCCCAAGTATAAATTTAATAACATTTTTGCCCAGCGCGACATATTTTTCGGCATGTATACAGGGGTCATGGTCATCATGTTCACCTACAATCTATTCCTTTATTTCAGCATTAAAGACAGCAGCTACCTGAATTATATCTTCTGTATCTTTTTTACCTGGGCCACCCAAACTGCACTGCAAGGTTATTTCACAAAGTACTTCCTGTTAAATGAAGGCTGGCTTAATAACATTTCCGTCTGTTTGTTTGCAAATCTGGGGCTCGTGGCATCGATTATGTTCACACAGTCGTTCCTCAATACTAAGGTAAATGCACCAAAAAACAACC
>CBFGNP010000542.1:0-3813 GCA_965650095.1 uncultured Pedobacter sp.
TTCTGCTGACTGATCTGATAGCCTCCAATGGAATAGATGTTCTTCATCATCAGATCCCAGGTAGGCAAATTGGTTTTAATGGTCTCGTTCTTCAGCAATTTGGTATATAGAACCTTTGGGGTAGCCGGGTCAAATGGAACGTCTGTAGAAAATTCACCCACCTGATATTCCACCCCATTATAAGTATAACGGAATGCAACAGTCAGCACCTCATCGCTATTCAGAGCGTTATTTAACGAAATATAACCTAACTGAGGATGAAATGTATATTCCCTATCGGCCAGCTTTCTTGCATAAGTAAGCTTGGCATAATTATCCGTGCCACCATTGGGCGCGAAGAAAGAAACAATATCGTTGGAGTTTGTCAACCTGGCATTCTGGGGTATTCTTGTTAAAAGGTCATTTGAATTTCTCGGAAATACGGGGTTGGTAAAGCCCGATGGCAGCACAGACGTCCCTCCTGCTATGCCAGCATTAAAAGGCTGGTTTTCACCCAAATCAATAAAACCCAGCACATCTCTTGAATCCTGGGTGCTGCCCGACTTATTGGTAATCCAGACCTCTATTTTAGTGATCAGCATCCCCGAAGTGATGGTTGGTGGATTGGCTTGTGACTTATTGTAATTATCCCTGAAATACTGCGCTAAGAAATAGTGTTTATTTGCTTCATAATTATCTGCGCTTAATCTGAACTCATTTTGCTGGGCCCCATTATTGATCTGGATCTGCCTTGACTGCGATTTCTGTTGTGTAAAGACGGAACTTACGTTGAGCTTACCGAACTTCAGTTGGGTTTTCACCCCAAACAAGGCCTGCGTACCATTGATCAATGTTGTGTTTAGCGGCAAGCTTACGTTACCCGCTTCAATTTTTTGTATGATATCGTCTTCACCGCCAGTGTAATCGAGCTTCACCTGGTTTTCAAAGTCAAACTGAGCTTCTGTATTATAGTTCATGTTGATCTTGAGCTTGGTACCGATATTGCCGATCACATCCATTTGGATGCGCTGATTAAAATCGAAATTTCCCTGCACGCGTTGACGCTCATTAAACAAAGGGTTTTCATTCTTATTGATTCTGCCCAGGAAAGTAAGTTCAGCTTCACCACGTGGCTGAATATCGATGGTCGTACCACCAAATATCCGTTCAAAGGCCTTGCTATTGATTTTCAGGCTCGGAATAATGCCCGTTCGTCTGACTTCGCTCACTTCCTGATCAGAAAGCACACGCCAGTTCTCCCGTTTGATCTCACTGTTTACCAGTCGCATATATTCTTCTATGGTCAGGTATTGCGCCTTACCGAAAGGCTTATCACCAATCAGTTCCTGAATGACATATCTTTTATTGATAGCATCATATTCAACCTTCCGCTGGATATTATCTGGCAAGGGATAAAAAGGAGATGATATTGACCTAATACCAAGTCTCTGCTTCTCCTTAAGTCCGAAAGAAGTTTTTAGGGTGTCTTGTGTAGTTTTCCCGCGCGCAACTTGCGAAAAAGCCTGATCTCCACGCGAAAAGAGCATAAGGCAGAGAAATAGCGCTAATAAAGTTTTCAATGGCAGTTCTTATAAATTCTTCAATGCTATTTTAATCATTTGTTCAACAGACAGATCCTGTCCACCACCTTTCACCGCATTGTCTATTGCTTTCTCAGAGGCAGGCTTTGCAAAGCCGAGCATCATTAATGCCGACAGCGCTTCCTCCCTGGCTGTGTTATTTAAAGGGGCCAAAATTAGCGATCCCGACCCTTCTTTCTTCAATTTATCTTGTAATTCGAGCACCAGTCGCTGTGCCGACTTCGCACCAATACCTTTGATTCTTTGGATCAATGCCAGATCAGCATTTACAATTGCCGTCTGAATTTCAACTGGAGTAATGGACGACAACATCATTCTTCCCGTATTTGGTCCGATCCCGGATACAGAAATTAAGTGTAAAAAAAGTCGGCGTTCCCCCTCATCGGCAAAACCATAAAGGGTATGCGCATCTTCTTTGATATGTAGCCAGGTATAAATTTTACATCTTTCCGTGTTTGCGAGGCTGCTATAAGTATTCAAAGATATATTGAGGTGATAGCCGATACCACCGGCCTCCACTACAATATATGTAGGACACTTAAATACCAGCTTACCGTCAATATACTCAAACATATTTTATTTTTTAGGGATTCTCTTTAATACTCCGCTCTTTTTGGTGTTTGCTTCCTGTTCCTTACCTTGAACATCCAAAACTGCTAAAGTAATCATATTCACAATTTCTCTAACCGAACTTCCAAGCTGAACGATATGGACAGGCTTGTTTAGTCCCAACAAAATTGGGCCTATTGCTTCTGCTTCGCCCAATTCCTGTAGCAATTTATACGCAATATTGCCCGACTCAAGATTAGGAAATATTAGTGTATTCGCCGGCCCGTCTACAAGTCTGCTAAAAGGGAAGTTGTCTTTTAAAAGCGCATTGTTTATGGCAAAATTACCTTGCATCTCGCCATCTACCATAATATGCGGATGCTGCTCGTGCAATATTTTGACCGCCTTTCTCACCTTCTCGGGGACCACTCCCTCATTGGAGCCAAAATTAGAATACGACAACAAGGCAATACGCGGGTGGATATTGAATTTACTCACTGAACGCTCTAGAAGCAAGGTCAGGTCGACCAGTTCCTCTGCAGTAGGATCAACATTTACTGTGGTATCCCCAAAAAACACAGGCCCCTTCTTAGTCATCATCATGTACATACCTGCCACCCTGTTTACCCCTGGCGCAGTACCAATCACCTGTAAAGCAGGCTTAATGGTTGAAACATAATTTCTTGTCAGGCCAGAAATCATGGCATCAGCTTCACCGAATTCCACCATAGATGCGCCGAAGTAATTCCGGTCGCGCATTAATTTCGTCGCTTCAAATAGGGTCAGTCCTCTTCTCTGTCTTTTTTCATACAGGTACTTCCCATATTTCTGCATCTGCTCAGGCTCCTTGAATGGATCAATAATGGCTACCCCTTCCAGGTCCAGGGCACTTTCGGCAATGATCCGTTCAATTACTTCCTGATTTCCAAGTAAAATCGGAATGGCGATATTTTCGTCTTTAACGATCTGGGCAGCCTTTAAAACTTTATAGTGATCCGCCTCCGCAAACACAACACGTTTAGGATCAGATTTTGCCTTATTCGTAATCGCACGCATAATGGCATCATCCATTCCAAGTCTTTGTTTCAGCTCTTCCACATAAGCATCCCAATCGGTAATTACCCTGCGTGCCACACCAGATGCAATTGCAGCTTTGGCTACTGCCGTCGAAACATTCGTCATCAGCCTCACATCCATTGGTTTCGGAATGATGTACTCCTTGCCAAACTTGATGTTCTTTTCATTATAGGCCATATTCACCGCCTCAGGAACCGATTTTTTAGCCAGCTCAGCGATAGCCCGGACCGCAGCAATTTTCATTTCTTCATTGATAGCTGTTGCCCTTACATCAAGACCCCCCCTAAAAATATATGGGAAGCCAAGCACGTTATTTACCTGGTTCGGATAGTCAGAGCGACCTGTTGCCATAATGATGTCCTTGCGAGATTTAATAGCGAGTTCATAGGCGATTTCTGGATTAGGATTCGCCATAGCAAACACAATCGGATTTTTGGCCATCGATTTCAGCATGTTTTCTGTCACACAATCTGCCGACGATAAGCCGATAAATACATCTGAGTCTTTCATGGCTTCTTCAAGCGTATTCAATTTTCTTGAAGTTGCGAATTCCGCTTTTATGGCATCCAGATGTTCCCGGGTGTTTCTAATCACACCGGAACGATCG
>CBFGNP010000543.1:0-3813 GCA_965650095.1 uncultured Pedobacter sp.
CACCTCCGAATATAGAAGCTGATCCTACACCCGGTATTCTTTTGATCTCTGGAATGATATTGATCTGAGCATAGTTCGCCACAAAGGTTTGATCATACTTTTTCAAGTCATCACTGTAAATACCAATCGCCCCGATAAAACTGTTTTGCTGTTTCGTTGTGGTAATCCCCTGTTGCACTACCTCAGCCGGAAGCTGACTGGTGGCTTGAGCCACGCGGTTTTGAACATTCACAGCGGCCTGATCAGGATCGGTACCCTGTTTAAAGTATACTGTGATAGCCAGTGTACCATCATTACTGGCGGTTGAACTCATATAGCTCATATTTTCCACACCATTAATGGATTCTTCCAAGGAAGGCGCGACAGAGCGCAATACGGTTTCGGCATTAGCGCCGGGATAGACAGCAGCCACCAGTACAGCAGGCGGTGCGATATCAGGGAATTGCTGTAAAGGCAATTTGGTAAGACCCAGTATCCCAACGATCACCAATAAAATGGAGATCACAGTGGATAAAACCGGCCTTTCTATAAATTTCTGAAACATAATTTTTAGTTTAAGATGTCTGTATTATTTTTTTACTACTGCCGCTACCTTATCGGCCGGTTTTTCAGGCTTGATCACCATGCCCTCCTGTAAATGGTCAATTCCGCTAAGCACAATCTGATCACCGGCTTTTATGCCTTCATTAACCAGGTAATCGGTTCCTTTTTTGCCAATAATAGCTATCGCTTGCTTTTTAACTTTGTTACTATCCGTAAGAGCAAACACGAATACTTTATCCTGCACTTCGATAGTTGCCGATTGTGGAATTACAAGTGCATCGTTGTGCTGCAGACTAAGTCGTATTTTTCCGGTGTTACCTGACCTTAACAGGCCTTGTGGATTGGGAAATTTCGCTCTTACTGTGATTGCTCCAGTGGTTTTATTGAACTGCCCGTCTATCACATCTATTTTTCCTGATTTGCCATATTCCGTATTGTCGGCCAGGACTAGACTCACCGCGGGTAGCTGTTTGATTTTTTCATTTAAGGTTTGGCCGGGGTACTGCTCTTTAAAGTTGACGAAATCTTTTTCTCCCAATGCAAAGTAAACATGTACATCATGCACATCCGATAGCTGGGTTAAAGCTTCAATATCTGAAGGGCTAACCAAACTTCCCTGTTTCTTTTGTAATCTACCGATATAACCGCTAACAGGAGCTTTAATTAAGGTATATCCCAGATTTATAGAGGCAGTCGAGACATTCGCTTTTGCTTGTTCGATGTTTGCTTTTGCAGCCTCCGCTGAAGCCTTAGCTGACTTCAATTGAAAATCAGATATGACTCTGTTTTGTACCAAAGGCGTTAAGCGTTCTACTTCCAGTTTTGCATTGATTAATGCCGCTTCTGCAGCGTGCTGAGCAGCGAGGGCATTATTCAATGAAGCCCGATAGGGTTGATCATTAATTTTAAAGATAAGCTGCCCTGCGTTTACAAACGCACCCTCGTCAACATATACTTTTTCAAGTGCACCACTCACCTGAGGCCGTACTTCGACATTAACGGTGCCTTCAATAGAGGCCGGATATTCCTGGTAAGTCGTTTCTGTGCCTGAAATCACAGTGGCTACAGGTAAAGTAGGTGGTGGAGGTGCCACAGCCTGAGGATCTTTATTTGAACATCCAAATAGGAATAATGTAGTTAAAAGTAAAAATGTAGTTGTTTTCATAACGTCATTAGATAGTTTAACACTGTTAAGTGTTTGGCGATAAGCGAATTGATATTTCATGATAATTGAGTTTAATATTTATGGTATAACGAGTGTAAGTAATTTAACGGTGTTAAGTAATTATTAAATAAAAAGGACTTTTTGTGAAAAGCCCTGCATCAGCTTTTGTTAATCGTTTATGTATTTTATAATCCCTTTAAGGGCATCTTTTAATATGTGTTGATTCATCTCCTCATCTCTGCCCTTGTTCACCATATTTATCGAGATCAGACCGTGTATGATCGACCAAAAAGTGTAGTATTTTCGGCAAATCACACCTTCCTGAGGTGTTTCTGCCTTCATCAGATCTTTGATGGTATCAAAAAATAAATTGTCAAGGAAATCGATTTCCGGCATGGATTTCTTCTGATCACAACAATTCATATCGACGCCAAACATTAGCTGGTAAAACTCCTTCTGTTTAAAGGCAAAATTCCAGTAAGCAATCCACATCGCTTCCAGTTGCTCATCCGTTTTTGTGAATTTACTTTTAGCAGCTTTAATTTCTTTACCCAGCATAATGTATCCCTTTCGCGTGAGTTCCAATAAAATCCCTTCCTTATTAGGAAAATACTCATAAATAATCGGGGCGGTATATTCTATCTTATCTGCAATTTTCCTCATGCTTAGCGCCTGCCACCCATCTTCTTTAACGATATTTAAGGCTGCATCGAGTATATTGGTTCTCGTGTCATCTTTAAGCCTTTGTATGCGTTCTTTACTTCCCATTACATTCAATTAAGATGTGTAAATAATCTAACACCGTTAAGCAAATTTATAAACAGTTATCAAAGTCTGTATCATCACTTTGTCAACTTATTCTCCTGTTTATTTAAGTGCTAGTAAATCAGCGTGTTGTGGATTTAGTTGGAGATTTTCTTCATAGGCATTTTTAGGGTAGGAAACGTTCAAGACTAAAAATTAACTAAAATATCTTGATCATATCCCCTTAATAGTTGCAAATTAGCGTTTCTATTTAAACGAGGAGAAGTATGAACAACAGCGTCACATTAAGAGATATTGCTAAAGCGCTTAATTTATCTATTTCTACAATTTCAAAGGCCCTAAATGACAGTCATGAAATTGGTGTGGAAACCAAACAAAAGATTTTGGAGTATGCTAAAAAACACCATTATTCACCTAACAGAATGGCTAAAGGGCTTAAGGAAGGAAAAAGCCGTTCAATTGGCGTTGTCGTGTGTTCCCTGGACAATAATGTTGTTGCCCAAATGCTCGATGGCATCCATAAGGCAAGTACTGATCACTCCTATCAGATCATTATTATGCAAAGTAAAGAATCAGAGAAATTAGAAAGTGCATGTATCGAATTATTGTATGCGGGTGGCGTTGACGGAATATTAATTTCGCCTGCTTATGAAACTATAAATTTTAGCTATCTTATTTCTCTGCAGACAGCCGGTCTACCCGTAGTTCTTTTCGATAGGCTAATCGACCAGATTCATACCCATAAAGTTGGGGCTGATAATTTTAAAGGTGCTTATGATGCAACGATGCACCTGATTCAGAATGGCTATAGGAACATTGCACATTTAAATACAAACACCATTTTTAGTATCGCTACTGATCGTTTAAACGGTTATAAACAAGCACTCGCAGACAGTGGCATTAAATACAGGCCAGAACTACTGCGTTCCTGTAATTATACAGATGCAAACAAACTCAATGAAGATTTGGAACAGGCCATCATGTATTACATGAACCTCCCCGATAAGCCGGATGCCATATTTACGGCTACTGATCAGATTAGTACCAGGTGTTTAGTATTGTTGAATAAGTTAGGCTACCATATTCCGGATGATGTTGCGCTGATTGGCTTTACCAACACAGAACTGGCCGATGCAATGAACCCTGCTTTGAGTACCGTACATCAGCCAGCTTTTGAAATTGGGCAACTTGCAGCCGAAAAGCTAATTTCGCTGATTGAAGGAAAAGGCCATAATGAAGACTACGAAACCGTGATGTTGCCAACGCAAATTAAAATTCGATCTTCTACATTGCCTAAGTATCAACATAACGAAACGGTCTGATTGCTTATAACTGTTAAT
>CBFGNP010000544.1:0-3806 GCA_965650095.1 uncultured Pedobacter sp.
TCCATTGCTGGCTTCATTTCCATTTGCATTCACTGTTTGTGAACGATTAACCGAGAATTCGCCGCCTGTTACTTTCCTGAAAATCTGATTGCCCGGTGCCAGTGCAGCTACTTTCAATCTCGTGATATTCCTAAATAAATAACTGGTCAGGATGGCTGAGTCGCCGGGGTAAGAAATATTTCTCGGAATAAAAAAGTAACCAATTGTAGTGTCGGGATGTGTTGCATCTACTTTTGGAACTATAAGGCCGTTTTCGTTCGCCCTTTCCATAAGCAATCGGCCCAATGCCGTATTTATAGCCTGATTCGTTGGTATCAATATTGTAGAAAATGTATTTTCATCATCTAGTTTAACTGAATCCATATAAACTGAACCAATTGTATAAACGATTGGCAGTTGATAGATGGGGTTACCGACTGGATCATACCCGTTTATCACGTTTTTCACCGGGTCAACAGAGCGGGTGTAGGTTGAATCGATGTAAGTATTAAATATGGAGAAATCCGGGTTTGAGGCAATAATTTCTCTCAGATTCTTTAGTGGGCGGATGACATCATCTATTACATAGGCCAAACCGTTTAAAGCTTTGAAGCTATCATTTGAAACAGCTATACCATTGGCAGTTGGATTTGTACCTGAGCTTAAGAAATTCACTACCTTACCTGTAATGCTTTTATACCGGCCATTTTTCATATCGGTCTGCCGAATAGCTCTGGGCAGGATATGCATGCCGATGATCATTTTTAATTCTGTAGTATTTCTACTCGTA
This sequence comes from uncultured Pedobacter sp., assembly GCA_965650095.1. Classification (GTDB taxonomy): domain Bacteria; phylum Bacteroidota; class Bacteroidia; order Sphingobacteriales; family Sphingobacteriaceae; genus Pedobacter. The sequence continues at coordinate 770 of CBFGNP010000544.1, forward strand.
TCAACTGTAGTGAACCCTCCATTTTTAATGGCCAGCACGGTAAACAGATCTGTCCTTCGGAGAACAGAGTCATAACCCGTTTTCCTAATCAATCCCATAAATTCAGAGAACTCTGGTTTATCTGCTAAAAGATTCAAAAGACTTCCCTCCTTTAAAAAGCCTGGTTTCTCCTCATATAAGTCCCATTTATTGTCTTTGCAGGAAATCAGGCTCAATATGAGCACCAGTCCGGAAAGGGCAAACAGTATATTTTTTTTATTTTTTCTCATTGTCGTAAATTTTCATTTATAAAACAGGCACCAATTCTAAACTATACCAGGTAGTAACATTGTTGGCTATTCCATCTACCCTGAATACATGTGTTGAATTTCTAGGTAGGTTCACTGCTCCTATCTTCCTTCTGTACGCTGCATCGGGATCCCCGGCAACCGTATTGCCAAAAGCATCTTTGGGATCGGCCATGCTGATGATGTCACCCAACTGCTGGCCATCAAGCTGGAAAGTAGCATTAGTCGGGGGATTCGACCCGCGTCTCTGGCCGCTATAATTCACGTAAACCTCATAATTCCCTTTAATAACTAATTTCGTAGTTAACTCATACCAGTACCCCGAGATTCCCCCAGAAAGCAAAACCCCATTATCTTTAAAATATGGTATGACCGGGTTTGCACCCACAAAACCTGTAGAAAATCCCCATTTTAACCAGGGAATAACTTGTTGGCCTATGGGATCATTACCTAATTTTGGAAACTGTGTAGCAAAAGTAGATACGGTTCCATCCTTCATTTTAATTCCTCTTTCAAACAGGTCTCCCGAAAAAAGTACCTTCACCGGCACCGGCTTAAGGATCAATGGCTCCAGAACGGAAGTGACAGCGTTCACAATACCATTTTTAGTAATTGTATTGCTCCTGACAAGGTCTATACCTACTTTAACCTCTGTCCTGATCGTATCAGTTCCTGAAAGTGTCTCTTTGATATGCTTATTTACCGATAATCCGCCCGTGACATTAAACACAAGAAAATCATTGGGACTTGCAGACTCCAGATAGGTATCACTGAAATCCGAAATAAAATACTTACGGTTTAATACATGGAAACGTACAAATACATTAAGGGAGTCAGAAGGATCGAGATAATCTTTGTTCCCGGTATAATTCTGGGAATATCTGTCTGCCAGTTCTTCAAACGATTTAATGCCAGCCTGCCTGAGCACATCATTTGTCTCTAAAAAAACGGTTCGCAATTTTACCGCGGGCTGCCCGTATACAATATTGTCCGAATCGTATTCGAGGGGCTTAAGAAGTAGATCTGCATTCCCTGTTTTTTCAAAAGCTTCGAACATAATAGAATAGTCTGGCTGCAACTTCAGCCATTCGTACATTGTCGAGGACGACGGTTCAAGTACTTCATTTATCACGTGAACTGCTCCATTCGAAGTGAGTATATCAAGCCGGTCAATGGTTGTACTCCCATTCAGGATAACATCTCTTAGTCCTTCTGAAATATCGAATTTAATATAGCCGCCGTTAGTTGTCGGAGTGGGTAAAGTCCCCTGCACAAAAAAGGACGAGATATACTTCTCATTATAGATATGATATTTTAGCAAATTCTTAAGCGTATCTGGATTTACCCGCGAAATACTGGAAATACCTTTTCTCTTAAGATATTTTTCAAATGCCTCATTGGTTGGGGCAAATAGGGTCATATTACCATAGATCTTTAAATTATCAGAAACTTTAGTAATTTCGAGTGCTTCTTTTAAAATGGAATATGAAGGGTTTTTACTTAAATAAACCCATATAGTTTCTCCATTTGCTTCCAGGCTCAGATTTGCTGCAGTTTCTTTTCTGCAGGACGTACCCAGAAGCGCCAGCAAACAAAAAAGAATTCCTCTATAAGTACTTATTAGCTTAGTCATCGTTTGGGTCTTAATTATTTGTAGTAAGTATTTTGAACAAGATTTGGATTAGCGGCTAAATCAGCCGCATTAAAAGGAAAATACCAGCTTTCCGGATTAATCACCCTTGGACCGATCAAAAGCTGATCTGATCCCGAACGGGAGGCGACAACCCGGTCAATGAGCAGCTCCGGATTTGCAAAATTATTCCTTGAACCGAAACGAACCAGGTCAAACCAGCGTTTGCCCTCTGCAATAAATTCCCGTGCACGTTCATCCAGCAAAGCATTATCCATGTCCAGGGCCGAGGTGGGTAGCACCATTGTAAAACCCGAAACGCCAAATGCCCGCGCTCTGACCTGATTCACATAGTTGGCGGCGAGTGTCAGCTGCGTGATGTCATCAGGATATCTGTGCGCCATGGCTTCAGCCTTCATCAACAGGACATCAGGGTAACGGTAAAATATCCAGCGGGCACTAGTACTGGCCCATTTCCTAACCAGTCGGGTCGAAGGATCATAACTGATAATGGTTCCGGCCTTGGGTGTAGGGCCGGCCGGAGGAACCGGGCCACGGTAATCCCTGTTTAAAGGCTCATTAAATAAATTATCAACCGTCGGATTCACCACCCAATACTTCGCATTATTGAGAAACCAGGCAAACATACTGGTAGACTGGCCGTTTACTGATCCATTGCCAAAGGTTTCAAAAATCGACTCATTCGTATCCCCTTTACTCCACAGATCATCATATTCAGTACCTGGCAACAAGAAGTAACGTCCAGAGTTAATGATACCGTCACAGTTTTCAATAGCCTTATCGTAAAAGCCATTTGCCGAACCCGCATCTTTGGCTATTGCCGCAAGCCATAAATAGGCATCCGAGAGGGCCGACATTGCCGCATAACGGGTTGCTCTTACGTGCTGATATTGGATATCGGTATACTGCAGGGGCAAAGTGGTTTTGGCAAGTTCCAGGTCTTTAATAACTTGTTCCAAAATCTCCTGCTGAGAGGACTGGCCAATATTATAATTCTGCGCATCGGTTTCAGACGGCACCAGAATGAGTGGAACACCTTTAAATGTCCTCGTCAACCAAAGATAACAAAAGGCCCTCACAAAATAGGCTTCTCCAACAA
>CBFGNP010000545.1:0-3797 GCA_965650095.1 uncultured Pedobacter sp.
CCAAGGTGCTCGCCAAGGCGCTGTCCACACTGGAGTTCGACCTGGTCATCGCCGGTGCCGAGTCCACCGACGGTCAGGTCTCCGCGGTGCCGGCGATGCTCGCCGAGCGGCTCGGGTGCAATCGCTGACAAATATGTTTCTTGCCCCACCATACATTTCACTTCCGATTACAAAGCCACCATGTGCATGATATACAGTACTATTACGGACCACCACGTTTTCTGTTGGCATACCACGCTTACGCCCGGCGGCATCACGGCCCGATTTAATACAGATACCATCATCTCCGACATCGAAAGTACTCCCCTCAACCAGTACATTTTTACAGGATTCCAGGTCCAGTCCATCACCATTTTGCGCATACCATGGGTTTTTGACGTATACATTTCGTATGGTCAGATCTTCCGTCATTATAGGATGCAGGTTCCACGCCGGTGAGTTCTGGAAAGTTACGCCTTCCAGTAATACCCTTTTACAACTGGTTAACACCATCAAATTGGGGCGTAAAAAGTCTTTGATTTCTGCATAAAAAGCTGCGTTTTTATCTTTGGAGATCACACCGGCATTTTTCATTTTGGAACCTTTAACAGATTTTTCAGAGGGGTACCAAATCTTTTTATTATCGCTCAGCACACCGCCTGATTCCAGAAGTTTATTCCATTGACTTTCGGTAAGCTTATCTTTTTTTACCATTCTCCAGGCTTCTCCGGCGCCATCAATGATGCCATCCCCGGTAATGGCGATATTTTGCTGATCGCGGGCCCATATTGGCGATTGGTTACGCATTTGTGCTGTACCCTCCCAATTCCCTTCAACCAGCGGGTACTGATTAAAATCTTTGGTAAACTGTAGTAATGAATTCTTTTTAAGGTGCAGGTTCACATTACTTTTTAGCTCAATTGGCCCTGTAAGCCATAACCCTTCCGGAATCATCACCACGCCACCACCACGCTTACTGCAGTCTGTTATCGCCTGGTTAATGCTTTTGGTGTTTAAAGTAAACCCATCGCTTTTTGCTCCATAGCTAAGAATGCTGATGGTATCCTTTTTAAATGAGGTTGTGGCAACCACGGGAAGGTTATCAAATGAATACGCTTTTGATGTGGTTGTATTTTGTGCAACAACATTAAATGAGAGAATAAACAAGGGAACAGTGAATATAGCAGCTACTATTTTTTTCATTGGAGAATAATTTTGTTTTTAATGGTAATGAAGCTTGCAAAGCTTACAACAGAAACAAGTCTACGTAGTTTTATATAACATTTAAACTAAAATGCTCAAAATAACTGCGCAATCGTTGCCGATATGATTCAATTCTTTTTGGGGTCCCATCCTCTGAATATCTGGCTTGTCGTGTATTCTTCCGCTTCCTTAGCACTTAACTGACGCGACCAGCCGACTCGTTTCTCATGAGAAGCACCTGGACCTTTATTTTTATATTCTGCATAAAAAGCTGTTTTCTCATTGCTTTCTTTCCCCCAGTTGTGCCAGCCTTCCGGCTTTATCACCGCAGTTAGATTGCAGTGTAAAAAGACAGTTTTTGCAGCCGGGCGCCAGGGGCGGCCCAGGTAAACAGTTTCATCAGGTGCCGAACCGCCGATTGTGCAGTTTATAAACACATAGCCGTACTTTGTGGTATCAGGGGTGGACGCCGCCGTAATATAACCTGCTCGCTTACAAAAGATACGGCAATCGTCGAAAATAGCAGTCGCCGAGCCAAATATAAAATCCACAGTGCCTGTAATGTAACACTGATAAAAATACTGTCTGCTTCCTTTTCCATAGGTATACAGCGTATCCTGAAAACCAAGTATCCTACAATTTAAGAAACGAGCCTTATCGCCTGCAATCCATAAGGCAACTGCCTGCCCAACAGGACCAGCTGTGTTTTCGAAAGTTATATTTTCAGCAGTAAAATCGTCGGCATATATATAAAACCCAGCAGAACCTGAAGTGCCCATTTCTTCTCCAAAGCTATTCTTCTTCCGGGCATAGTCGTCATAGGAAAGCACGGTTTTATCCGTGCTTTCGCCTACAAACTTCACCTTCCGCTTTGATGCGGATAGATTCAATTTTTCTTTATAGCGCCCATTTTTAATGAAGATGACAGTGGTCACATTTCTGAAATCGGGAACAGCATTGATCGCCTCCTGAACTGTTTTGAAATCCCCGCTTCCATCTTTTGCTACCGTCAGTTTCCGCTCCTCTTTTCCTGAAACATAGGAAAGGGTTAAGACATAAATTAAGGTCAATATTAATTTCTTCATTCTTTAAAATCTATCTCCATCGTGGATCGCCTGTGCTGGATTTTCCAGCAAACGCATCATCTTTTATTTTGAAATTTTTGGTGGCCGGCGCGGTAAACAGCATCGAACTTGCGCCACTATAGTCTATGACGCCAGGAAAAGGATTCGCCGAGATCACCGCGTCTGACGTTTTGTAATTATTGGCTACTGAAGGAGCTGTGGCTGACCTGATTCCTCTCGCTGTTCCTAGCGGTGATAGTGATTTCCCGACGATATTATTCTTAAATGAAAAACCACCAGAAATAGTCTGGGCGTTATAATCAATAAAATACCTGCCATCACCGATCACATTATAAAAGGTATTATTCTCTACAGTCACAGACGACGAAGGCGCACTATTATGAAGGATCAATCCATAACCCAGATTGGAGAAAGTGCTATTGGTTAGCGTAATGCTATTAATTTTACCTGTTCCAACATTTGAATTGATCAATGCGTAAGTCCCGTTAGCTCCATTGTCTCCAATATCGTCAATAATACAGTTATTGATGATAAATTTATTAATTGTAATCGCATTGCTACTTTGGATACGCATAGGTGAATTTACAAAGTGACGAATGGTACAGTTCTCATAAGAAACTTCATCCATGTTAGTCGCAACGCTTTGGTTAATGATATATTGCCGCTTCGTTGTGGCTTCATCACCATTTGCATAACCGGTTAATTCTACATTTTCGAAGTGCAATTTTCCGCCAGCGCTTGGAAGCATGATCTGGCTAAAGGAAACAATGGGTTTTACAATAGCAACTTCGCCGATTATGCTGATATCTATTCCCGCCGGAATATTCACTGTTAAGTCTGAATTGTATTTTGTGCCTTCCAATATCACAAATCTTGTGCTTTTATTGGCAACCTGAATCATTGCTGCGAGATCATCCGTTGCTCCAACATAAACAACGTCTGCACCGGTCGGCAACTCAGCAGGAGTTGTAAAAACTTTAGTTCCTCTGACTGAAGTATTCAAAAGTAACATTGCCGTATAAGTTGTTTTTGGTGCTAAGCCTGATATAACTGCTTCGCCGGCATTAATCTCCGAAGGTGTAACTGTATGGACAATATTTCCGGGCGTAATTGTTAAACTGGTCACATTCTGCCCTGCAGGCCAATTTAAGGTTACAGAGCTTGACATTAATTTTGTGGGATCGATATCTTCAAAGATCTGCTCCGCTTCTGTTTTAACCAGTGCAGTTACCCATTTTGAATCCTCAACATTTTCCCCAAGGGCTTTAACTCTTATCGAATATTGGGTGTTGCCAGCCAGACCGCTAACCGTATAAGGGACCTGCGCGAACGTAACATCAGTAATCGTCTTTAAGGGAGTTCCCGAAAAATCGGCATTTTCAAAAACTTCTATCGTATAGGTTTCGGCATTTTTAACTTCATTCCATGTCAGACGGATCCCTGTTTTGTTCACAACAGTCGCCACCAAACCTGTCGGAGAAAATGCCCGCTTTACCTCTAAATTGGTAATTTCAGTGAGTGCATCTTTAC
>CBFGNP010000546.1:0-3792 GCA_965650095.1 uncultured Pedobacter sp.
CTCCAGAGGGCGTACAGGTCTGCCAGACTCCCGAAGGCATTGCATTTAGCTGGCTGCCACAATCTCAATCGGCCTATTGCCAGTTCAGTGACCGGGCAAGTTTCCTCATTTATCATCCTGTAATGGGAAAGCGATTGATCCTGATAGACCAGGTGAACAGGTATTCACTTAAATATACCATACAAATACCGCCAGACTATGCGGGTATGGTTCATTGCTACATGAACTTTACCTCTGCGGACGGAAAGCTTACTGGTAATAATGTGTATGTTGGCGCAGTGTTAGTGAATGATTAAATGAATAAGGCATAAAAAAATCCCTGGCGCTGTACCAGGGATTTTTTTTATGCATCGGGTCAAATTAGTTAAAAATATACCTCACACCGAATAAAGCGCTCCATCTTGAAATGATGCCAGGATTATCCCGGAAGGTCTGTGTAAGGGGAACTTTGTTATCAGCATCTGAGTAAGGGAAGGAGAAAGTAGGTTCCCCCTGCACATTCAGTCCCTTGAAATTCATCAATGAAGTTCTGTTGGTTGATTGCGCTACCCCCCAGTTTTTATTTAACAGATTGGTGAAATTCTGAATATCAATCGAAAAACGCAGGGTATTCCTTTTCCCTTTTACATTAAAGAAGAAATCCTGGTTAAAACTCAGATCCAAACGGTTCACGTAAGGAAATAAAGCGCCATTCCGTTCCGCATATTTTCCTTTGCGTGATTTCAGATAATCGTCCTGATCGATATAGTTTTCAAGATCGGTCCAGATCTGTGCGGCAGTCCTGGTGTCGCTGCTACTTTCAGGCACCAGCCTGACTTCATTTATATTCCGTGGAATATAAATCAGGTCGTTAGAACTCTGCCCGTCATTATTTAAATCACCGTTATAGGTGTAATGGAAACGGGTAGCACCAAACGGACCGGTACCCGGTGAATAATCATACACCAATCCTATTGAAGAGGCGAAATGTTTACCATATTCTTTACGATAAGAAACAATGGCATTTACCTTATTAGGAATGCTGGCTTCCGTATAAGAAGTTACGGGCAGGTTAGGATCGCCCGAAACTGATCTGTCCCTCCAGCTTGAAGCAGCCTGAGAAGAAGTTCCGTCGTTAATGCCCTTCGCTTCACCGGTGGAATAGGCCACACTTAGAAACAAACCATTGTTAAATTGTTTTTGCAGCTGAGCAATGAAATAAGCAGAATATCCGCTTTGATCGTTATCCAGCACAATGGCATCAGTGATCCTTGGATTTTCGGCAGACTGCTGAGCGCCTGAAGGCAGAAAAAGTGAAGTTGCGGTATAGCGTATACGGTTATCAGCACCTTTCAGGTTAGTGAACGTATTCGGCAGGGCAGCATTTCTGAAATATACGGCATTGATATCTTTGGCCACCAGCAATTCCACTGTTCCTTTAATTCCGAAGAACAATTTCTGATCCAGTGCTATATTTGACCTCCATATCTGGGGATACTTAAAATCTGCTGCGGTCACCGCCAGATTGTAGCTCGTGTTTGCCGATCCCCCTGCTGGTACATAAGCATTTACATCATTGGTAAAAGGTCTGTTTGAGGGATTTGTCTCTCTGAAGGATCCGAATATCACCCCATTGCTTCCCGCCTGGTTGGTTAGCCATACATAGGGTGGGACACCGGTAAACAAGCCTGTACCGAAACGCAGCTGTGTTTCTTTGTTCTCGTCTAAATCCCAGTTCACACCAATACGTGGGGAGAACAACACGCTGTTCTTCGGCGCTTTACTGACATCCAGTTTTTCTCCGTCCTTAAAAGTAAGGGTTCGCACAACCGGGTTATCCAGAAACTCAGAGGTTATGATTGGCAGATCTGCCCTTAATCCCAGTGTTAACTTGATATCGTTCCCGATAGAGATCCTGTCCTGTGCATAGGCACCCAGTTGTATGGCATTTATTTCTGAATAAGGAAACGACTTATCCGGAAGCGCCGAATACCTCAGCTCATAGTCCGTTGTATTCGAGATCCCCTCATTTGCACTTTTATAAAAATCATCTAAACTTTTGAAACGGTAGCGTCCGAAGTAGTTAGAAGCAAAACCATTACTATAAGTTCTGTAATCGCCCTGGAAGCCTAAAACAATCTCGTGGTTACCGGTATTGATCGTTAAGTTGTCGGTAATTTGAATCAGGTTATTCTTAAGACTGTTGTTTGCGCTATTGGGCTCAAAACCAAAAGTAGTATAAAACTGGCCTGCTCCGTTTTCAATATCTACAAGCGGGAAAGGGGTGCTTCCTGCGGATGGGCTTTCTCTATGGTCTCTGATTGCCGTATAACCGATCTTCAGATTATTGGATGTTTTGTTATTAAACCTGGTACTCAGTTCCATGATCCCGATATTGAAGTTGTTGAACTGGCGGTAATAGGTGCCCTGGAAAGGCAAACCTGTAATACCAGGACTACGGGTACCGGCGATGCCTCCGCTACCACTTGGGCTTTCATCACTATAAGATTTCATATAGAAATACTTGAAGCTCAGCGCATTGTTATCGTTAATATTCCAGTCTACGCGTGCGGTGATCTTATCGCCAAACGTTTCTCTGTTAAAGCCTTCATATGCGCCCGTATTATAGCCATATCTGGTTTTTAAAAACTGGCTTAGGGCATCCAGATCGACAGCTTTTGCAGCAGACACATTGGCCACTCCGGCACCTTCTCCCCTGTCTGCGCGATAAGAGGATGCCGGGAAATCCCTGCGGTCCTGCTCAATATTCGCAAAAAAGAATAACTTATTTTTAATGATCGGCCCGCCTAAGCTGATGCCCCTCTGGTTGTAAGAGAAGTCTTCTTTGGGCAGTTCCACCTCACCAAGATGACGTCCCTGAACTTCCGGTGATTTATAATAACTGTAAACTGACCCTCTGAATTCATTCGTTCCACTTCTTGTTACTGTATTGATGCCGGCACCTGTAAATCCGCCCTGACGTACATCATAAGGGGCAATGGAAACCTGGATCTGTTCGATCGCATCTAAGCTGATGGGTTCGATACTGGTTTGTCCGCCTAAAGAAGACGAGACACCAAAGGAACTGTTGAAGTTTGCACCATCAACCGTGAAGTTATTATAGCGGTAAGAAACGCCGGCAAAACCATTGTTACTGCTTGTTGGGGTAAGTTTGGTTAAGTCCCTCACACTCCTGTTGATCACCGGTAATTGCTCGATCTGTTGACGGCCGAAGGAAGCAGCCGCACCAATTTTCGTTTCCGGTGCAACCCTGGCTGCAACAACGTTCACACCTTCTAAGGTTGTAGCCGCTTCTTTTAAGGTAAAATTAAACAAGTCATCCTCACCAACGGTTAACGAAACGCCCTGTTTTACCTGATCATTGTAGCCGACAAATTTTACGGTAATTAAATAGGGTCCGCCAACCTTAAGATTCGTTAAATTATACCTGCCATCAGTTCTTGTACTTGTGCCATACCTGGTACCTGTTGGCAAATGCAGGGCGATTACACTCGCACCAGGGATGGATCGTCCTTGCTGATCGGTCACTTTTCCATTAATTGCAGCGGTAGTGATCTGAGCATGCAGGCCGAGTGCCGATCCTACACAAGCAAGGAGAAGTACCACAAATTTAAATAGTAGATTTTTGTTCATTCTTTCGTAGTTAATCATGGTTGATGCTGATATGCTAAAATATCATGACAAAGTTAAATATTTATTATGCTTGCATTCTATTTTCTATGTTAAATAATCATTAATAATGGGGTATTTTTCCATATTTAACAGCAAGATTAATTATATAACTAACAATTT
>CBFGNP010000547.1:0-3786 GCA_965650095.1 uncultured Pedobacter sp.
ATGGGTTCTTTTTATATGAATGCTGAAGCGGGAAAATCGTATAAGGCCAACGTCACGTTTAATGACGGCAGCACCAAAAGCTTTGATCTGCCTAAAGTGATGGAGTCGGGCATAGTGGCCCAGGTCAGCAATACCGATTCTCTGGCATTCAATCTAAAAATAGTGGCCAATGCGGCCTACTATGAAGCGAATAAAAATAAAAACCTGTTTATAGTGGCCACTAACGGTGCAATTATTTATTATGCTGCAAAAACTAAGCTAAATAACCAGGTAACCGCAGCAAAGATCCCTAAAGAGAAGTTCCCTCCCGGAATCGTTCAGATCACCTTGTTTTCTGAAACCGGTGAACCAATAAGTGAACGGCTTGCATTTAATTATCAACCCAACGGATTAAAACTTTCCCTGAAAACTGATCTGGCTACTTACAAGCCAAGGCAGAAAGTTAAGCTGGCTGTTAGCGCTAAAAATGCCGCACAGTTTGCTGAAGGGAATTTTTCTATCGCCGTTACGGATGAGCAAAAAGTACCGGTTGATGAGAATGCTGAAATCACCATTTTAAGCACATTGCTGTTAACATCGGACTTAAAGGGCTATGTAGAAAAACCCAATTATTATTTCAATAAAACCAATGCTAAAAAGCTGGCCGACCTGGATGTACTGATGCTTACGCAGGGTTTCCGCCGTTATGCCTATAAAGAGATACTGGCAGGAAAATTCCCTCCGGCAACATTTTTGCCCGAACAAAGCATGACGCTTACGGGAACGCTGAGAGACCGGACAGGCATGCCTATAAGAAAAGGCAATCTAAGGTTAACCATTCCAGGCACAAGGATATCAGCAGAGACAGTAACAAGTCCCTCAGGTCTCTTTGCCTTCCAGAACCTGAACTTTCCCGACTCATCGGAAGTGGTGATCAATGCAAAATACAATCCAAATGGAAATAACCTGATGATCATGCTGGATGGGCAACCAGCTCCTCAGCTAAGCAAAAACCCACGCCCCGCAGATGAGGTTACCAATATTGACAGCACCTTATCTTCTTACCTGAACAACAGCAAAAGGCAGTATAGTTATTTGCGTACACTTAAGGAAGTAAAAATTGAAGGTGCCAAAATAAAAAGACCAAGCCATGCAGATTATCCGGCTTTGTCTGGTTTGAGCTCCATTTCGGGAACCTTAATAGAAGGTGACCGCTTTAAAGATTGTAACATGCTGGCCCTTTGTTTACAAAGTATGGCAACGGGCCTGATCTTTTATGAGAACAATTTTTATGTAAACAGAGATTATCAGCAAGGCAGCAGGGTACCCGTACAGATTTTCCTGAACGGGATGCCGATCGACTACTTTGGTCTTTCCAGTGTACAGTCTGCCGATGTGGAAAATGTAGAGGTATTTACAAAAGATGAACTGGGTACCGTGAACAGGATGTACAATACCAACGGGGTGCTGGTGATTAACACCAAAAAGATCCCTAAAGGCACAAAAATGAGTATGGAAGAATTCAAAAAGCTGATACCAGATCCAAGTATGCTTAAAATAAGGCCTAAGGGCTTTAGCATCCAGCGTGAATTCTATTCGCCTAAATATGTAAATGCCGCAGCCACCTATAACTTTAATGATTTGCGCAGTACGATTTACTGGAACCCCAAGGTACTGACCAATGCAACCGGCGGCTTATCGCTTGAATATTATAATGCCGATGGTAAAGGCACATATAAGGCTGTTATTGAGGGGGTGGATAAGAACGGAAATGTAGGCAGGTATGTGTACCGTTATACGGTAAAATAAACAGCAAAGCTGTTCAGAATAAAAAAAGGGCCTAGGCCCTTTTTTTATTCTTCATGTTCATTTGTCTTTTCATACTTGCATTTAATTCCCGATGCTGTCATGATCCAGGCGGTATAATCACTGCCTTTTTCATGATCACAGTCCCAATAACCATATCCATTCAGGTACCTGTGAAAATCATGATCTATCCGCACTTCAGTTCCGACAGGGATGTTCAGTGTGAGTTCAACTTCCTGGTCGCGCCAGTTGGCCATTTTAGGGATCTGTAGCACCGGACTAAAATTCAATACCAGCCCATCCTGCATAAAGTCATAATGTATGTTTTGCGCGTTTTTCAGGGCTGCTTCAAAGGTTTTGCCCCTGGACTTGAAATTCGTGCTCAACGAACTCTTTCCATCTATACTTTTCTCGATGATCAATCTGATATTCCTTGGCATATTAAAATCATCATTCAGGTTGTTCAGTATCTTTCTATTCTTGTAACGACTGGCATCTATCCGGTAATTTAAACTGTCTTCTTTGGTGAAAAATCGGGTTCTATTTATGTTAAAGGAATAAACCGGATAAGGTTTTAAGGCCGTTACCTGGGCAAATTCTGCGGCTTCTTTAAATTCGGCAGAAATCTTTGCGACATAAAATATCCCGGTTACCACACCTGCCAGCCAAACCACCAGTAAGCCGTAAGAAAGTGCTTTATTAGCTGGTCTTCCGTTAAATGCAACCCGCACAGAAAACAGGACGAGTGCGAGTACAGGAATTGCAAAGATGATAAATGCGGCAATCGTTAGTGTGGACAGGTATGCTTCATTAACAATATTTATGGGAAAATAGTTGTATACGTCTGAGTCCCAGAAACCTAAAAAAGCAGCAAGCATGACGATTAATGCAAAAAGAAAGAAGGACCCGAAAAGCATGATGGTGCCAGCAATTACCTTGAGGACCACTTTCCCCGTACCTTGCAGAAAATTGCCAAGTACCACAATGAACTCGGCAACGAAGCCGCGTGACTGCGTTACAAAGGGTTGCGTATAGCTATTGGCAAATCCCCTGAGATTGGTCTCTTCTCCTCTCATTTCCATCTTTTCTGCCCGGGTTCTGGCTTTGGGTACCATGATCCAGAAAATAATGTAGGCAAGAATCCCTGATCCGAATATGAGAATAGTAAGAAATGTAAATAACCTGACCCATTTGATATTTACATCAAGGTAATGACCTAATCCGGCACAAACTCCGGCAACCATTGCCCGATCGGTATCCCTATACAGTTTTTTAACCGGTTCATAATCTGGCTGGGCCCTATACTGCTCCTCGGCTTCTTCAGATGTTTCGAAATCGTTCACGGAGCCCATTTGCTGGATCACAGTGCGGACATCCTCAATATTGATCACCTGTCTTTGCTGTGCAGCCAGCTTTTCGGCAAACATCTCTGCAATCCGGTTCTCAATATCAGTTACGATTTCAAAGTCATCCGCACTTTTTGAAAAATGCTGCTTCACTTCGTTCAGGTAAACAGTGAGCATTTCGTAAGCATCCTCCTCAATATGAATAATGGAGTTACCTATATTGATGTTGTGTGTCTTCTTCATAATCCGGTTTGATTAGTTTGTTCTTTTGATTCCTGATCCGCTACTTTTCTGGAGGTGGTAATGGCATAAGCCAGTTCTTCCCAGGTCGAATCCAGTTGTTTTAAAATACCTTTCCCATTTTCTGTAAGCACATAATACTTACGCGGCGGCCCAGATGTAGACTCGACCCAATTGTAACTCAGCAAGCCGTTGTTCTTTAAACGCGTAAGCAAAGGATAGAGCGTTCCCTCTACCACAAGAAGTTTTGCCTGCTTTAATTCTGCGATGATATCAGAAGCATAAATTTCGCCCCTGGATATTATAAGCAGCACACAGTATTCCAGTATGCCCTTTCGCATTTGTGTTTGCGTATTTTCTGCTATCATAATACAAAGTTATATGTTTTATATAGTAATATGCAATACATAGTACT
>CBFGNP010000548.1:0-3785 GCA_965650095.1 uncultured Pedobacter sp.
GTGCCCAGGCACCGAAACGGTGTTCCAAATGGGTATAAGCAGATATTTCGCCTGTATTGCGATAAAAAGGTACAAAATATTTTGAGGCCACCCATGCGGCAAGCGGCATAGAAATACTGAATACAAAGGCATTCCAGTTTCCACCGAAAGCCTTCCCTGGCACGCCTAAAAAGGTATTACTGCTTAAAAAAGTAGCATAAATGGATAAGCCGATCGCCCATCCTGGTATGAGTCCGGATGCCTTGGTAAACTGATCTGAATTTTTATTGTTACGGGAAAAATAAATCCCCACCAATATCATTCCGATAAGGTAAATCACAATTATAGCGAGATCAAAAATGGGAAGACCCTTCATTTGGCGGTTGGTTGACTTATAAATTGGTTTAAACAAATATCCTGTTGCAGGAATCTATATTAATATAACATTTTCGCTATGTATTGTAATATCTTATCTAATTTTAAACATCTTTCATTGAAAAAATTGAATTATTGTACATCCAAACCATCAATGCTCAATCCCGCCGCATCCTCGGCAATCAGCCGTACTCTATAGGTGCCGGCATTAATCATGGTACCGGTATTGGTATTGAAATAATTCCATTTGCCTTTTTTAGTTGCCGCAAATAGGATTGGTTCCGCAGTTTTTAACACCGTACCATCCAGGGTTAAAATTTCAAGCTTACCTTTCAGGTTATGATCAAAAGGATTGTGGTATTTAACCGTAAGGGAATAGGTATCAGCAACACCAACAGTCATCCGCCATTCCAGCACATCGCCGGATGGCTTTTTAAAGGTGACCCGCTCCTTGCCCATCAGCATCTCCTTTACCAGCCCGGCACCAATTAAACCGGCATTCGTAGCTTTGTAAGTGCTCAGGCTTTTCAGATCATAGGCAGGCTGCATATTGGTTTTAGGCAATACGGCTATGGTATACATTGCTGCGTTTAAAGCATTGGGGCCCGGTGTAATGGTTGCCTCTTTTATAAAGCCTTTCTTGTAAACGTTAAAGGTTTGTTCTTTACTGTTTGTAATTGTGGTTTTGGTGTCCTCAAAGTCAGAAAGCCAGCCTAACTTACGCTTCGCATTGGCATCAACAGCTACATATACATCGGCATCAGCAGTTACTTTAAACTGTTCCGCTGCAGTCGACCTGTTTACCGTTTGTATCCATTCTGCCCCATACAACGCAGAAGGCAAGGCAGTAAAAGAGATCTTTTCATCAGCATATTGCTGATCACCGATATCCATCCAGGTTAGCGGTTTCGCCTCCGTTTTTCCGTGGCTGATGATACCCTGACTTTCCATGGCAGGTCGTATATTTTTATCGATTGAAGCAATGGCAATAGCAGAAATAACTGCCTGACCTGATTTTACCTGGGGGAAGGAGACGGTCAGCATACCGCCTTTAACCTGTGCCTTTACAGTCTTCTTAAGTGCAGCATCATGTCCGGCTGATGCCCAGATGTCCAGATCTTTAAACAAGGTCCTGCCGTTTATGGCCACATCAAACAAACGCATTCCTGAGGCATCCATTCCTCCTCCTGTACCCAGCCATGGTTCTATAAAATACAATTCTACCAGGTATTCCCCATCTGGAACAGGAAAATGGAAACTTAGCTGATCCCGCCCATACCGGAAGGTCTGGAACAGTTTTTCATCTTGTGTGCCCTTTACCGGATCGAACGTACGACGCTGACTGGCAAAAAAAGCCGGCATGCCAGGAAAGCTATGTGTCCAGGACTGTGAACCAAAGCTTTCGGGAGTTAAAGCCCTGTCAGCCAGCCATACCTGCCCGTTCCTGTCTTTATATTCCGGCCCGCCACAGTTCAGCCTGTACAGGTAGTGATAGTTCTTCTCTGCAGCTGTCATATTTTCAGCGCCTCTGGCAAATTCACCAAAATGAGGTGCCCGAGGTAAGTTATTTAACACAATATAATCTTTAGCCACGGCTTTTCCGTTCACATAGCCGACGGCATATAACACATTGTACCGAATATCCGCTCCATCCCATTGAAAATGTGTTCCGATCGCGCCACGTTTCCTTCTTCCCAATGGGGCAGCATTCACATCATTGAAAAGCTCGACCTCATCACAATTTGAGTATACGGTGATGCTATCCTTTTTACCCGGTTTCAACCACCTTTCCGGCCAGGTATGCGAAACAATGTATACCATTGGTTCCGTCTCTTGGGGTGCATAATTGGCCCGGAACATGTAGAACACATCTAAGGGTTCCTCCCATGGCGTAAACATACCTTTATAGTTGATGGGGCCAACGCGGTCCAGCTCTCTTAAGCCTTCTCCTCCCTGTACCCTGCCCGGGTTATCGTGCGAGCTGTACAGCCAGAAATAATGTCCTGCGGCCTTATCCTTCACAGATTCGGCCAGCCTAACCTTGGTTTCCATCAGCTGGGTCATGTTGTTTTCGCTATATGGCCCTTTTTGCAGAAACGGACCTTCAGTGTGCAGGTCGAGGGTACGCCATGCACCATATTCGCCAATAAGCACCTGGCGTTGAATATCGTCAGCGTAGGTTAAAGGGTCACCACCATAAGTCCCGGTCCAGTTTTGAGGCACATCCCAGTCGGTTCCTTTACCACCATTACAGGTGGTTACCTTCCGCTGTGCTGATGCCGTGGGGTCCAGTTTACGGATCAATGCTGTGCATTCCTTTGCAAAATCTTCAGGCAAAGTGCTTTCATTCTCCAGTCCCCACAATACCACCGAAGGACTGTTCCTTCTTTCCCTTACCCAGTCTTTAAGCAGCGCTTTAAAGTTAGCCCTGAATTCGGGTGTATCATACCAGATATGCGCTGCCATTTGCGTCCATGACAAAATTCCGAGCTTGTCCCAGTATTCCTGGTAACGCAGGTTGTGCGGCTGGTGCGCATCACGAAAAGCGTTAAAACCCGCAGCTTTGATCTGCATCACACGTGAGCGGATCTGTTCGGCGCTAAAAGCATGGCTCTGTCCGATCAAATGCTCATATTCTGCCACGCCATTGATAAAAACGGGCTTTCCGTTCAGTAAAAACCGCTTGCTGTCGGCCGCGTTTTCTCCTATCGGCCAGCTGATCCAGCGAATACCATATGGCGTCTTCAATTCATCAATTACCCTTGATCCTTCTATAACGCTCGTTTTTAAAGTGTATAAATATGGGTGTTCCAGAGACCATAGCTTTACATTTTTCAATTGACCGGTTTGCTGCGCCAATGTCAGCACCTTTCCAGGCAATAGCTGCTCTGTACGTTTAAGCTCGGATATTTTCTTACCTGTACGGTCAAACAGCTGATGGAGTACAGTGATCGTGCGAACGCTGCGACTGTAATTTTTAAGCTCGGTTTCCATATTCAGCACAGCTGATTTTTCGGAAACCTTATCGTTGTTCCATACGTGTACACCGAAAGGCTCAATCCTGACGTCATTGGTCACAAGAAGCTGTACCGGCCGAAATATTCCCATGGGTTGCGAACCTTCAGAGAAACCCCGTTCTGTTGAACAGCCACCGTCAACCCAGGGGAGATCCTTGATATTCGCCGGATGATCGGCGCGGACCGCCAGCAGATTGGGCTGGTTATTTAATTTGACAACGGCGGTGATATCCAGGGTAAAGGTGGTACGGCCACCGGCATGATAACCTACCTTTTTGCCGTTCAACCAAACGGTAGCATAAGAGCCTACGCCTTCAAAATAAAGAAAGAACCGCTTCCCCGCCTGTTTCTCGTTTGTGGTAAAGGTTTTCCGGTACCAGGCATAGCCATGTCTGTTGCCATGCAGCATCCTCC
>CBFGNP010000549.1:0-3784 GCA_965650095.1 uncultured Pedobacter sp.
ATAAAACTAAACTTTAATTAAAATATCATGTTTGACACAACAATATTAGCTTTTGGATTAGGCGGCGGAGAGATTGCCATTATAGTTGTAATTGTATTGCTGCTTTTTGGAGGTAAAAAAATTCCTGAACTGATGCGCGGCCTTGGAAAAGGAATAAAAGAATTTAAAGACGGCAAAGATGGTGCTGACGATACTGTAGAACAGCGTCCTGGCACTCCTAACAAACCATTATAGGTTTACTAACCCGATTTTTTATTTAATGTATTCCTGAAGTTTGAAGAAGTATACCTCCTTAAAAGAGATACAGACGCTTATTGAGCAGAAAAAGCTCAGTTTGCCTGAGTTATTAGCACATTATTTTAAGCAAATAGAACAACATAAGCACCTCAATGCGTTTAATGAGGTGTTTTTTTATTCTGCGACCGATCAGGCTAAGCTTGTGCAGGAAAAGATAGAAGCCGGAACTGCGGGAAAGCTGGCAGGAATGGTGATCGGCATAAAGGATAATATCTGTTATAAGGATCATAAGGTGACAGCTTCCTCTAAAATGCTGGAAAACTTTGTCTCTCCCTATTCAGCTACCGTTGTAGAAAGGCTCATCAGTGCAGATGCCGTAATCATTGGCAGGCTGAACTGTGATGAGTTTGCTATGGGTGGATCTAACGAAACTTCTTACTATGGTGCAGTGAAGAATGCGGCGGACCATGAAAAGGTAGCCGGTGGTTCTTCAGGCGGTTCAGCCGTTGCTGTCCAGTCCGATATGTGCCTCTCTGCTTTGGGTACAGATACCGGAGGCTCCGTGAGGCAGCCTGCTGCTTTTTGCGGATGTATCGGTTTGAAGCCTACTTATGGTAGGATTTCAAGGTATGGAGTGATCGCTTATGCTTCTTCATTCGATCAGGTAGGTACCATCACTTCATCTGTCGCTGATGCTGCAGTCTTATTAGAAGTATTGGCCGGAGCAGATGAACACGATAGCACAGTTTCCAAACATCCTGTGGCGGAGTATTTAGATGGCCTGAAAAACATTACACCTAAAAGAATTGCCGTTTTAAAAGAGACCCTGGAAAGCGAAGCGCTTGATCAGGATATAAAAGACGCCATATTCGAAACAATTGAAGAGCTGAAAAGACAAGGACATACGGTAGAATATGTATCATTTGATTTGCTGGATTATCTGGTGCCAGCTTATTATGTGCTGACTACTGCAGAGGCTTCTTCCAACTTGTCTCGATACGATGGAGTTCATTATGGACACCGTAACCTGGACGCGTCAAATTTAAATGAATTATATAAGTTGTCCCGCGCCGAAGGCTTCGGGGAAGAAGTGAAGCGCCGCATTTTGCTCGGTACATTTGTTTTGAGCGCGGGTTATTACGATGCTTATTATCAAAAAGCTCAGCAGGTAAGAAGGCTTATCAGGGAAAAAATGGAAAAACTGCTGAGTAATTTTGACATGGTAGTCAGCCCTGTAACGCCAACACCGGCATTTAAGATTGGGGAAAACATAGATGATCCGCTGGTCATGTATATGGCAGATATCTTCACTGTATTGGCATCTTTGACAGGAATTCCGGCAATCGCTGTTCCCTTGGGCAATAATGTTGCTGGTTTACCGTTAAGTATACAATTAATGGCCCGTCATTTTGGGGAGCAGGAGCTTTTATCTTTAGCCCATGCTTTTTTGAGCAAAAAAAATGCAGAGACATTAACCAACCAGGCAAACTAAACCACACCGCTTTATTTTACTGCCTGTAATAGATTTTATTAACCGATAAAAAGGAAATAATTTGCCTATGAAGATCAAAGTATACTTTGTATCCGTTTGTGTTTTAGCGCTAACAGGCTTTTCGACAGCAGCACAACAACTGTCAAAATTAGCCATAACCGACACGACCTATGTTCCTGTCGTGGATGAGACCTCAACTTTTCATAATCACAATTATAAATATAAGGCCAGGTTGGATTCTATTCAGCAAATAGTCCCCCTATCCTATAATGAACATGTGCAGAAGTACATAGACATTTATGCCGGTCGTAAGGATATGATGGGCAAAATGCTTGGTCTTTCTGGCTATTACTTTCCGATCTTCGAAAGGGCACTTAAAAGCTACAATATTCCCGAAGAGATTAAATACCTCCCCATAATTGAGTCTTCTATGAACCCTCATGCGGTATCAAGGGTTGGTGCTACGGGTTTATGGCAGTTTATGTTTGCAACAGCTAAGGGCTACGGGCTACATATGGACAATTTTGTTGATGAGCGCAAAGATCCTATAGAAGCAAGTTATGCTGCTGCGGCTTATTTCAGAGATGCCTACGAGGAGTTGGGTGACTGGCTTCTGGCTATTGCCGCTTATAATTGTGGAAGGGGTAATGTTAACCGTGCAATTGCAAAAGCTGACTCAAGAGATTTTTGGGAAATCAGACGCTTCCTTCCAATGGAAACCCGTAATTATGTCCCAGCCTTTATTGCCGCAGTGTATGTGATGAACTATCCCGAAGACCATCAGATCAAAGCACAGAAAGCAGCTTTTCTTAAAAATACGGATATCATTGAGGTCAGTCGCTCCCTTTCTCTGTCATCCCTCGCAGCTGCTTTGAACACAGACCTTGAGGAATTGTGCAGCTTGAATCCTTCCTATAAGAAGAAGATTGTAAACGGTACAGCGCTTGCTCCAAAGCGGGTGATTTTGCCAAAGGTAAGTTTGGCCAGTTTTACACGGGTTTACCAATTGCTGAACGACGATCCGGAGGTAGGTCAACAACTCGTGCTGGCTTCAAATGATGGTGCTGCATTGCGGGACGTGAAAGCAGCAAGCAGAACTTCCATTTCTTACCATAAGGTTTTGCCAGGACAGAACCTAATTAGCATTGCCGATAAATACCATGTTGAAGTACAGGATCTGAAAGTATGGAACAACTTAAAAAGTTCATCAATAGTTCCGGGACAGCGTTTGAAAATCTATCAGCACGTAGAAGAAAAACATGCTGCAATTCCGACAAAAGGCTAATGGTATCCCCATTTAGGCCTGCCCTAAAATTAAATTTTAACTGTTGTTTTTTATTTATGGCTGTCAAAAGAATTGTAACTTTAGCCCCTTAGATATAAGATCATTGATGAGTAAGATTAACAGGAAGCAA
Organism: uncultured Pedobacter sp.; assembly: GCA_965650095.1. Taxonomy (GTDB): domain Bacteria; phylum Bacteroidota; class Bacteroidia; order Sphingobacteriales; family Sphingobacteriaceae; genus Pedobacter. The sequence goes on from CBFGNP010000549.1 coordinate 3,145, forward strand.
GATGCATTAGATTACCACTCGCACGGGCGACCGGGAAAAATTCAGGTGATACCAACCAAACCAACAAATTCCCAAAGGGATCTGGCGCTTGCTTATTCACCGGGAGTTGCAGAACCCTGTTTAAAAATAGCCGAAAATACAGAAGATGTTTATAAATACACCGCCAAAGGTAATCTGGTAGCCGTAATCAGCAACGGTACTGCTGTTTTAGGTTTGGGCAATATTGGTCCGGAAGCAGGTAAGCCGGTAATGGAGGGTAAAGGACTGCTATTTAAAATATTTGCTGATATTGATGTTTTCGATCTTGAACTGGATACGACAAACGTTGATGACTTTGTTAAAATTGTAAAAGCACTTGAACCTACTTTTGGTGGGGTCAATTTAGAAGATATTAAGGCACCTGAGTGCTTTGAAATAGAGCGTCGGCTGAAGGAAGAAATGAAGATTCCTGTCATGCACGACGATCAGCACGGTACCGCGATTATTTCTGCCGCAGCATTGTTAAATGCCTGCGAACTGCAGAAAAAGAAAATGGACAAGATCAAAATTGTCGTGAATGGTGCAGGTGCTGCCGCGATTTCATGCTCCCGTTTATATGTTTCTTTAGGAGCAAAAAAAGAAAACATTGTGATGTGCGATC
>CBFGNP010000550.1:0-3770 GCA_965650095.1 uncultured Pedobacter sp.
TTCCTTTACCAGGCGGAATATGATCCGGCATTGTTGCGGAAGTGTGCCAATTGCCTGATCGAGCTTTAGCAGGAGTTCTTTTCTTTCCAGGCCATGATCTGGCCTATACGCATCTATAAGCTGGGCTGAATGTTCATCAATATCCACCAGGTGAATGGTAGACATCTTTTTTGCGTAGTTTAAAGCGCTATTTTTGACACAGATGAACAGATAAGTTTCAGGATTGCGCACATGTGCCATCGTGTTTCTGTTTAACCAGCAATTCACAAATACATCAGCAACAATTTCTTCTACAACTTCTTTCTGATGGACATAGTACATTCCGAATTTGATTAACCTGGCATTCAACAGGTAAAACAAGGCTTCAAAAGCTTTAGCATCATCATTTTCAATGATCTCCTGCCAATGTGTTGCTATCTGGTCCTGTTTCCTCAAAGTATATATCTGGTTGTAGTAAAGCCAATATAGATAAATTTTGTAAAGCAGGCAACCCGTTCCATACTGTTCAATTGAAAAAAGATGTTGTGCCCTGATCATGTTGGCGTGATTTTCCTGACAGCATGGAATCTTATTGAAACCCTAACAGCTCGACAATTAACTCGATTTCAATGCTACAAATACCGTCGTTCCATCCCCTTCTTGACTTTCCATCCACATCCGGCCATTATTTGCTTGAATAAACTCTTTACTGAGCATGAGGCCCAGACCAGTTCCTGATTCTCCTTTAGTACCAAAACTGCTTTCCATATAAGTGGAGGATACAGAAAAAAACTTTTGTTTTGCTGCCGGAATGCCGGTTCCATGATCCGATACAGAAATAACAACCTGATCATCATTCTCGCTTCCTGCAAGCTCAATATTCCCATTTTCGTATGAAAATTTGATCGCATTACTTAACAGATTGCGGATCACAAAATCTACATGGTTCATGTCAGCCAGGACAAATAATCGATCCGGTATTTGGTTGTGTATCGTGATATGCTTTTGTTTCGCCTGGCCTTCAAGCACGTCGAGGCTTTTTTGCATAATCCCTTTTACATCAAACCTGACCTGTTGGATTTCAGCGCCCTGCAATTGAGTGGCAGCCCAGCTTAACAGGGAATTCAGTGTCTCATTAAACGACCGGCTTTGTTTTTTAAGTAAACCGATCACCTCTTTCTGCTCGGCTTCATTCAATATACCCGAATCAATCATATTCAGGGCTTCCATGATGCCGCTGGCGGGTCCCCGCAAGTCATGCCCGATGATGGAAAAAAGTTTATTCTTCACCTGGTTTGAAGCAAGCAGCTCCTTATTCAGTTTATTGGTGCGCGCAAAATAGACGGCCATAGCAATAGCGATGAACAGTATAAATACAATGGCAGTCAAAAATATATAGCGTTCCAATTTAGCCGACTCAACAACTTTGATGTGCGCAATTTCACGCGCCTTATTTCTGGAAAATGTAGTTTGAAGCAGCTTTTGGTGCGCTTCGAGTGCGGCCAGAGCCTCTCTATAGTTTTCCTGCTGTTTATAATTTTCTGCCATCGCCAGGAGAATATCTGCTTTTAGCTTTTGATGGCCTATTCGTTGTGCGATTTCTAGCGCTTCTTTTAAATGCTGAAGACTCGCTTCCACATCCTCATTTTTGAGTAGCAAGGCAATTTTTACAAGCGTCTGTGCTTCTTGCTGCGGCATGCCCGCATTCTCGTATGCGTTCAATGCCCTTTTATGATATTGAAGGGCAGCTTTTTTGTTTCCTTGTTTTTCGTAGACATGTGCCGAATCTGAAAGTCGCTGTACACTGCTGTTTCGTGAATCCTCTATCACAGCTGGTTGGCCGCTACAGCTGGTTGCAATGGTAAAGATCGGGAGTAAGAAAAAATGATACCGATAAATCTTCTTCATAATTAGGACTATGACCAAAACCAGTTGATCACTGAATGTAAATGTATAGAATTTCTATCAAAGCACTGAGTATATCAACAATACCTATTTGTTTCTTCGTTATAAAATCACCCATAAAAGCCGGAGGGGGTACTGCCATCGTTTTCTAAAGCTGCGAAGCAAATGGAAGAAATTTTGAATTACATTTTCAGAATATTGCATGGAAAGCTAATCCAAAATGTCTTTGCTGATAAACTGGTACAAGCGTAGAACTTTTTTGCCCCTTACCAGAAAGCAATTGTTGCAATTTCGGATAGGCCAGGTAGCTGATCTTGGTCGACAAAATGCCGATCCCTGCTCCGGTAACCACATCACTTAACCAATGTTTGTTGTTGTACATTCGTAAAATCCCCGTCGCAGTCGCCAAACCATAACCGGCATATCCAATCCACGGATAGGTATCTTTATATTCCTGCCTTAAAAATTCTGCGCCTGCAAAAGCCGTTGCAGTATGACCAGAAGGGAAGGAATTCATCCCAGAACCATTGGGTCTTAACCTTTGGATTGAATTTTTAAGCCCCCAAACAGAACCGCCCATCAGGCCTTGCGACAAGATGAAAAGGCCGGTCACATCTGCCAGATCGTGTTTACCTTTAACACCTGCTACATGTAAACCATAAACAATAAGTGCGGGACTGTATTGAAGATAATCATCGGCATGTGCGGCAAATCGCGGATGATCTTCCTGCAGCTCGGCTCTTGTGGTAAGGTCCAGATTCCTTAGCGCGTTGTGTTCCGCAAGTGATGCCAGTCCGTAGCCAACAAATACAGTAGGAACAATAAATTTATCAAACCCGGTTTTAACATTTAGAATATCGGTTTGGGCTACTCCGCTAATTGGCGCAATAAAACCAGAAAGCAAGCAAATTCCAAGGCATATTTTTAATCTCATGATTAAATTTTTATGTGAATTTAATACGGAATTTTGTAGAAATTCTGTAGAATACTATTTTTAAACTGCTTATATATTTCCTTTTATTACCCGGATATTACCCGCTAGCGGTTAAAGAAATAAACGACTTGTTGAATTGCTATATTTATGGTGTCTATCCAAATAACGGATACAACGGAATCCCACTGAACACCCCTCCTGCCGGAACAAAAATCAAGCTGGAATTTGAGGGGATCGCTGGTAACCCCCATTTCAGAAAGATCAACGTGGAACAGGCGGGATGGAGATAGAGCATACTTGCAGTCCAAAAAAATGGGAAAAGGATCTACGGAAAAATCCATTCTGCCCCCGAAGGTACAATCACCTTTAAGGTTCCTAACCATACCGCTCATCTGTGGTTAGTGGTTTCCGGTGCACCCCAAACCCATTGGGAACATCTCGTAGATGGCAAGGATAAAAACGATGAGCAGTGGCCATACGAATTCCATATATCATCCTGACCTGTTCCACAAGACCTAAAAAAAATGCAGAAGGGTTCCTGTACAAAATACAGGAACCTTCTGCGCTTCTCACCAATTTCGAGAGCTGTTATCTGGATGGATGAAATGCTTTGATATTGATTTCTGTCTTTTGATCAAGAACCAGCTGACTAACGAGAAGTCCGGTTGCGGGACCCAGGCTTAGTCCCATCATCCCATGTCCGGTCGCCACCACCAGGTTCGACCACTTGTTGGTCCTTCCAATGTAAGGCAAGCCGTCCGGCGAAGCCGGTCTGAACCCGTACCAGATGGATTTCAGTTCCGGCAATTTCGGCTCCAGGGTAGGGAAATACTTCGGAACAGCGGCTATAATACCGCGCACCCGGTTCAAGTTAATGTTGTTGTTGATTTTTGCAATCTCCATCGTTCCACCGTAGCGCAACTGTCCGTTCATAGGTGTAATGGCAACACGT
>CBFGNP010000551.1:0-3759 GCA_965650095.1 uncultured Pedobacter sp.
CAACAGCTGATGAATTGCGTACCATTATTGAAAAGCTGGGCATTAAAGCTCATGACCTCGTCCGTAAAAATGAAGCGGTGTACATTCAGGAGTATAAAGGAAAAGAGCTATCGGATGAAGCCTGGATTGAGGCAATGGTAGCACATCCCATACTCATAGAGCGGCCGATTATAGTTGACGGTGACCGGGCCGTAATTGCCAGACCGGAAGAAAAGATCAATGAAATTCTTAAATGAGCCTGATTTAGCGTCGGAGATGCGGCATTCTAAGCTGTAAAGCTTATGGTTTGTCAAGCTTGAGGGTTTGTGGCAGTATTTTAATAAAAAAGCCAAATGTTGTGAGCCGACATGCAAAGATTTTGCCCTTCAGCAAAAGATTTGGCGAGGCGAACAATTTTTGGCTTTTTTAAGAACGGCAGTCCTTAATTAAAGCTTATACTGATTAAAGCACAAGACACCACCAGAAAACGCCAGATTCCCTAAAAATTTGGTTTCAATACATACTTGTCATAGAACCTGAAAATGTGTTCCGCTGCTTCTTCAGCCGTGTCAACCAGTCTGAAAAGATTTAGATCTTCTGCATGGATGTTGTGCTCTTTCTGTAACATCGTACCCTTAATCCATTCTATTAAGCCGCCCCAATATTCCTTTCCAACCAATACAATCGGGAAACGCGCCACTTTACCCGTCTGGATCAGCGTAATAGCTTCAAATAACTCGTCCATAGTGCCCATTCCGCCAGGCAATACAATAAAGCCCTGGGAATACTTCATGAACATGACTTTCCTAATGAAAAAGTAATCAAATTCCAGGAGCTTATTGTGGTCAATATACTTGTTATGGAACTGCTCAAAAGGCAATTCAATATTGAGCCCTACCGATTTACCCCCATTCGTATGCGCGCCTTTGTTTCCGGCTTCCATAATCCCGGGGCCACCCCCTGTAATTACCCCATAGCCGCGTTCAGTCAATAAGCGGCCGCATTCAACAGCTATTTCATAATATTTGTTGGTTTCTGCAGTTCTGGCCGATCCAAAGATGGATACACAGGGACCTATTTTCGCCAGTTTCTCAAAGCCGTCAACAAATTCGGCCATTATTTTAAAGATCTGCCAGGAGTCGGTAACTTTTATTTCCTGCCAGTTTTTGTTTTCGAAAGCGCTTCTTATTTTCTCTTCACTTGTCATTCCGTAGGTATTAATATTAGAACCTGGTCTGGGTTGTAGCTGTTCTACCCGTGATCCAAAGCAGTGCAAATGTAATCAAACCATTCAATATGATGAGCTCAAATCCCAGTGCATAGCCAATCCAATTTACAGAATTTGTATCGATTATAAAGCACAGCGCCGGCGAAAGCAAACAGATATAAGGCACCAGTTTGTCATTCACCGCTCTTCTGGTCAGCATTCCCAAGCCAAACAGACCAACCAGGGGTCCGTAAGTATAGCCGGCTGCCTTAAAAATTGCATTGACCACCGAGTCGTCGTTGATGATTTTAAACACCATGATCACCAGGACCATCAAAACGGAGAAGCCTATATGGACCAGGTGTCTTTTTCGCACCAGGCCAGGTGAATTCTGGTCGGCTTTTTTATCAAAATGCAAGAAATCTACACAAAAAGACGTGGTCAGTGCGGTTAATGCCGAGTCTGTCGTTGCAAATGTAGCCGCTGTTAATCCCAGCATAAAAATAACCCCTGGAATTACATTCAGGTGGTTTAGCGCGATCTCCGGATACAGGTGATCGGGCGTTTTTAAAGCGGCAACATCGATTCCGTTATTGGCAGCGAATAAATACAGCAAAGCCCCTACACTCAGGAAGAAGATATTCATGATCACAAATACCAACGTGAAAGTGAACATGTTTTTCTGCGCCTCACCTATGGTTTTCATGCTCAGGTTCTTTTGCATCAGATCCTGATCTAAGCCGGTCATGGCAATCGTTACAAAGACCCCGCCTAAGAACTGCTTAAGGAAGTGTGTCTTACTGCCAAGGAAATCTTCCCAGAAGAAGATCTTTGAGTAGCTGCTGTTTTTTACCGTTTCAAAGGTTCCCGCAAGGTCCAGGTTTAGTGATTTAGCAATAAATATGATCGATAAGACAACGGAAAGCAGTAAAAAAACGGTTTGCAGGGTGTCCGTGATGATGATGGTTTTTAATCCTCCCTTATGGGTGTAAAGCCATATCAGCACCAGACAAATGACAATAGTTAACCAGAACGGTACATTCCAGGCATCGAAAATGAATTTCTGGAGTACAATAGCAACCAAATAAAGTCTGAATGCCGAGCCGATCGTACGGGACACCAGAAAGATGACTGCGCCTGATTTATAACTCCAGAAGCCCAGGCGCCGTTCCAGGTAGGTATATATGGAGATGATATTTAACCGGTAATATAAGGGCAATAATACGGTTGCAATGATGATGAAACCTACGGCATTGCCCAATATGAACTGGAAGTAACCAAAATCACTTTTGCCGACTGCCCCCGGAACCGATATAAAGGTTACGCCCGAAAGTGCTGTTCCGATCATTCCAAAAGCGACCAGGTACCATTTCGAATTTCTGTTGGCAATAAAGAAAGCTGCGTTGTCAGAGTTGTTTCTGGAAGTGAAATACGCTACGCCAATTAATACTGCGAAATAGCCAAGGAGAAAGGATAAAAGAATAATCGGACTCATATGCTGGTTAATTAAGCTGATAAATGTAAGAAACGCACAGGAGTTTACCGGTATAAAACACAATAAAATTGTTAATCTATTTATTTAAATTTGTAACATGAACTTTTCTTCTAAACTGCTTGAAGACGCGGTAAATGAATTTTCAAAGTTGCCCGGTGTTGGGCAAAAGACTGCGTTAAGGCTGGTATTGCACCTGCTAAATAAGGAACAGGAAGAGGTTGAGCATTTTGGAAATGCGGTGATCAGGCTTAGAAAAGAAATCAAGCACTGCAGCATATGTCATAATATTTCCGACAACCAGATCTGCGAGATCTGTTCCGCAAATAAGAAGGATAAAGAGGTGATCTGTGTGGTGGAAGATACCAGGGATGTAATGGCGGTTGAAAATACAGGTCAGTATTTTGGCGTTTATCATGTGCTTGGGGGATTGATCTCACCTATGGATGGAATAGGACCATCCGATCTTTTTATTGATTCGCTCGTTCAGCGGGTGGCTACCACCCCGGTAAAGGAGATTATTTTGGCCTTAAGTGCCACCATGGAAGGAGATACCACGCTCTTTTATCTGTACAAAAGGCTTAAGGATTTTCAGATCCCCATCACTACAATTGCCAGGGGAATTGCTTTCGGTGGCGAGCTGGAATATGCGGATGAGATCACTCTCGGCAGGTCGATCGTAACCAGGGTGCCTTATCAAAACTCATTAATTAAATAACCCGTATGAATTTTAAGAATAAAGTAATTATCGTTACCGGTGCGTCATCAGGTATAGGAAAGGCATGTGCAGAAGAATTTGCAAAAAGGGGCGCGAACCTGGTACTGGCAGCCAGACAGTATGTAACATTATGTGAAATTACCGCTGATCTGGAAAAAAGATATGGGGTAAAGGCCGTAGCCATGCAAGCCGATGTAAGCAAAGAAGAAGATTGTAAAATGCTGGTGAAACAAGCTTTAATGACTTTTGGTAAAATCGATATCCTGGTCAATAATGCAGGGCTGTCGATGCGTGCACTTTTTGATGAACTCGATCTTTCAGTATTGAAAAACCTGATGGATGTGAACTTCTGGGGCACGGTTT
>CBFGNP010000552.1:0-3756 GCA_965650095.1 uncultured Pedobacter sp.
TTAATATAGAATTAAATGCTATTTCTTTGTTGTATCTTTTGCAGCAGGTGCCGGAGCAGTCTGACTTCCGATAGGAGATGGTGCAAGTGTTTTATCCAGGTGTTCCTGAATCTTCGAATCTTCCGCAGCTGATGAACCGCCGGTTTTAGCAATTGTTGTAATGGATAAGCTAAGCACTACAACCAGCGCCAGTAAAACCCATGTGCCTTTTTCAAGAACATCACCAGTGCGCTGAACGCCGAACATATTGCTGCCGGAGCCACCGGTAGCGAGGCCACCACCTTTAGGATTTTGTATTAAAACAAACAGGCCTAAAGCAATGCAAACAATGATTAATAAAATAATTAAAAAAAGCATAGTATGTTATATTGTTAAATTTTCTTTTCTATAGATTGGATAAGATCGGCAAAGTAACGGCTTTTTTCCGGAAACTTCAAACTTAATTTTTCATAGGTCTCTATCGCCTTATCATAAAGCATTTGTTCAATGTAAATTTTCGCTAAAGTCTCAGATACCAGGTCATTGTGGTCTTCTGCACTCTTTTTGGCTTTATTCTCGTTGTCGATCTGTTCGGGTTTCGGCGGACTGATCTGCGGATCATTCTTGATAAAGCTTTCTATAATTTCGTCGCCCTTACTCGGATTCCGAAATCCTTCTGCAGTATGGTCCTCTTCTTCCTCACCGTTAAAAGGACTTTGCAAATGAAAAATGTGTTCTACATATTGATGCTGTAACTCACTTGGTCTGTGTGAGGTCGCCGGTGCATGCTCTTCCTGTTGTCCGGCTTTTTTCGGAGAAGCATAGGGCTGAAAGATTTGCTGATGCTCCTTCCTGGTTTTCGCCAGCCACCATAAAAAAGTATATGGAAGCTGATCATCGTCATATTTACTAATGATTACAGGTTCTTCCTTTTTTGGTGTTTCCTGCCACCCGGATGGTTCAAAACCAGGCTGTTCCTGATCAGGAATGACCGTTTCGCTAATGAAGTTCTCCTGAAAAGCAAAAAAATCAGTGGAGACGATGTTTTCAAGAACCATTTCGTTTTCCATATTGAGGGGCACTTCAGGAAACTCATAGTCCTTAATATTTACCTCGCCTATTTCCTCGAAAACTTCTTGCTCATCGGTCTCGACTTCCTGTTCAGTAGGTTCTGCCGGAACTTCATCTATGGCTGCCGCTGCCAGCTGCTCCGGTTCGTTCGCAGCTCCATTAGATGAAAAAGAATGAATAATATTAAAATCAGCATGCAACAGCTCATCAGGTGTATGAATTAAATGATGAAGTAACTGTCCATTGGTGTACAAGGCAGCTGTAGCCAGCGTATCGTTTTGACCCGGGCCCTCTACCGTCGCTTTGGCTAATAAAAGGTGTAACGGCTGAAAATAAGGATATAGCGACGCTAAATCTTTTAACACCGGAGCATCTTCACTGCTCACCTTTTCAGGAGCTGAAAGCCATACTGCCAGTTGTTGTTTTATATCTAATTCCTGCTCCACGATGCTAAGTTAACAATTGATCCCTTAATTAGCCTACCATTGTGCAAAAGCTCTGTTAAAAATGTCTTCGGTAAGTTGGGCGGTGACATCTTTAATCAGGCCCTGTTCCATAGCTTGCAGGCTAGAGGTCATTTTGAATACCTTATATCGGGAAAACGATTCCTCAAAGCTCTGTTTCGGATTCAGGTTATTGGTATACTTTACGGTTACCGAGATGGTTAATCTGTTTGCGCCCGCTATAGGATTATTGTTGTCAGTTATCGCTTCCGGGGTAACACTGTATCCGGTAATGTTTCCCGAGAAAACACCATGCGCATCGTTCTGGGTGATGCTCAGACTGGTTTGGTTACGTATCCTGGTTTTCAGCTCCTCCGTAAACTGGGAGCTTAAGTAAGGGACTACCAGAGGGGCGTTATTTTCAAAGATCTGTACATTAACGGTTTTCATCTCTGGGGGAATAGACGCGCCGTTCAGCCCTATTTTACACCCGCTCAATGTAAAAAACAAAAAGACCAGCATAACTAGTTTTTTACTTGTAGTTATTTGTAAACTCATGATGGCTTCATTTTTAATTTAAATTCAGTTCTTTAATCTTTCTATATAACGTACGTTCGGAGATACCTAGTTCCTGTGCTGCAAATTTGCGTTTACCTTTATGTTTTTTCAACGCCTTTTTGATGAGGTCAGATTCTTTATCAACCAGCGATAAAGATTCCTCTACTTCTTCCGCGTCCTGCGTATAGTTATACTCCACAGCCGAATTTTGTGCAGGATTTTTAATGGTGAGCGTAGCTTCATGGCCCCTTGTCTGGTCTACATCCTGATAAAGTTGGTTAATGTAATGTGGATTGTCGGCCATCACGTGAGCGGTGTTCCCGCCACTTTGAATGATCTCGGCAACCAGTTTCTTAAGGTCCATCATGTCCTTCTTCATGTCAAAAAGAACTTTATAGAGGATATCACGTTCGGTAAAATCCTCCTTGCCGGAACTGTTAATAGCCACCGGTAAATTGGTGGCACTTTCGTTCGGGATGTAATTGAGTAAGGCCGCGGCGTTTACGTTCCGGTCCTTCTCCAGTACAGAAATCTGTTCTGCTATATTTTTCAGTTGTCTCACATTTCCAGGCCAGCTGTAATTGCTCAGCAGCTGTATGGCCTCAGGCTCAAGCTGTATACCCGGACTTCTGTACTTATCACTGAAATCCGCGGAGAATTTTCTGAACAACAGATATATGTCCTCTTTCCGCTCATGTAAGGCAGGAATACGTAAGGGGACCGTGTTTAACCTATAATACAGATCCTCGCGGAATTTGCCCGATTTTACCCTGTTGTATACATCTACATTGGTTGCGGCTATGATCCGTACCTCTGTCTTTTGTACTTTGGATGAACCCACCCTCAGGTATTCCCCGCTTTCCAGGATCCTCAGTAACCGGGCCTGTGTACCTAGCGGCAGTTCGGCCACCTCATCCAAAAAAATGGTGCCGCCATTGGCGACTTCAAAATACCCTTTCCGGGCCTCATGGGCGCCCGTGAACGATCCTTTTTCATGGCCGAACAATTCCGAATCAATCGTTCCTTCCGGGATGGCACCGCAGTTTACGGCAATAAATGCACCATGCTTACGCGTGCTTAACTGATGGATAATGTGAGAGAAAACCTCTTTACCACTACCACTTTCTCCCGTAATCAAAACAGACATGTCGGTCGGTGCAACCTGTCTGGCTATATCTATTGCACGGTTTAGCAGTGTAGAGCCTCCTATAATGCCAAAGCGATTTTTGATGTCTTGTATATCCATTTATCTGTATTGTGAGGAGCCGGGATCAGGAGCTCCTTGTTCTTTAATCCTTGCTTTAATTAACCACAGTTCCCAATAAAGTAGCAGAGGTACAATGGTCGATATGTACGTTTACGTACTGGCCTGCCACTATACCTTCCGTTGCCGGGAAAACAACCATAGCGTTCTGATCATTTCTTCCGCAGAAGTCTTTGTCCGATTTTTTTGAAGTGCCCTCGACTAAAATTCTAACAGTTTTTCCTACAAATTGTTGAAGACGGAACAAGGAAGTTTGCTGTTGTTTTAACAGAATCTCCGCAAGCCTGCGTTTTTTTACGGCTTCAGGAATGTCATCTTCAAATTTACGCGCAGCCAGTGTTCCCGGCCTTTCTGAATAACTGAAAGTAAAGGCGAAATCATATCCTACATAATCCATCATACTCAGGGTCTCCTGGTGTTCTTCTTCCGTTTCTGTACAAA
>CBFGNP010000553.1:0-3751 GCA_965650095.1 uncultured Pedobacter sp.
GAAAACTGACCATAATCATCCATCTGAACACTGGCCAGGCTAAAGGAAAATCCCCATCCATAAGCCAGCATAAACACCACATATAAAATCAAATAGAATTTTGCAAGAAACATCAACAGGTCCAGATCTAAGGACCTGCAAATGCTCTTTATGTAAATTGAAAAAGCAATTGGAAAAAGCACCGTAAAAAGCGTAAGCTGCTGAAAAATAGTTCCATAGACAAGCATAGACTCAAAGACCAGCCGAACCAGTACCAGCATCATTAGCCCCAGGTATATTTTTTCACTGCGCTGCAGATCATTAAAATGGTACAGCACAAAGCCGAAGATCAGGAGACTCATGATCTTTTCATACATCAAAAGGATAGCGGAATTGGGTAAAAGAAGCCATGAAAAAATATTTTCCATCAAAAGATAGCTGAAGGTGATAACCAGGATTTCCTTCAGAAAAAACTCGTACCCAAATATTTTCACGATATGGTTCATTGGATCATTCTTTTTATCCTTCGTATTGCCTTAGGCACAACGTGCGTAAGTTGAATGGCATTTAACAAGCTGTTTAACAGGATCACTTTTGGATTACTTCTGTCATCAATCCATTTAATCTCTCTTTCTCCTCTCAGGTACATGGTCTGAAAAATCGCCTCCTTCTCCGGAATGATCGCCCTGTAGATCTCTGCCTTTTTATCAACGAGTTCTTTATTAATATAACCAAAGTGTTTTAACCTGAAGTTTGTATTCTTTTTAAGCCCTCTGATACCTTTTACGTTTGGTGAATCAACGACGAGATCCAGAAAATATCCTGAAGGATTTTCTCTCCACATGATACGGTCATGTCCTGCAGAATAACTTAATCTGTACCATGATCCCGCAAAGTGTTCCCTGTCAATGAAATGAAATCTTCTGAAAGCAAATTTATTGTAGTATTTGCTGCTCATTAATTGATCAAAATGTGCGCGGGTTAAGCCTGGCTCAAAGATTTCGTCAATGTCCACCCATAAACACCAGTCTGGATGACGCAAACGGAGCCGCTCATACAGCAAATTTTTATCACGCCCCTCATTGTATCCCTCTGTCCGAACAATATCAACTACTTTTTGATGGGCCGTTAATATTTCATAAGTTCCATCTGTTGATCCATTGTCGAGCACAACGATTTCATCAGCAAGTTTCTCAAAGCAGGCCAGCCATTCTTTTGCAAAGAACATCCCGTCTTTTACCCGAAGCATAACAACTAATTTAGCCATAGATTAAGATTCATTTAATGCAGTTTGTTTAGGAAAGTTGATCTTGAATTTAGAAAAGCGTCTATTAAATATTTCATTTCTGATTTCGAGATCAAAAAGGAGTACCAGCCCAGCGAAAAACATGGTAAAACTAAGACCATTTAACAGGATTCGGGTGACATGAAGGTCTGCCGGAAGCATCATGTCAACGCAATACCTGACTATCCAGCCGATAAGCGCAGCGGAGGCTGCGATTATAGCCCAAACACCTATAGACCTACGCATATATATTGTGTTTAGATAACCAAGCCTATGCAACCGGTAGGTAAAAAAAACAAAATCAATGCAAATATTCACGCTTAACATGACCACAAGGAGCCCCGCAATTCCATAAGAGCTGGTTACCATATAAAATAGAACTGCGGCGATAATTCCTTTGGTGATGTTAATGAAACTGTTTACTTTAATATCCCCCAGCGCATAACCCATATTAGACATAAAATAACCGATTAAACCGAAAAAGAAATTGGCAATCAACAAGAACACGATCTCATCACCCGCATATTTTCCTTTTCCTGTCCATGCGGTGATCAGGCTATGGTAATTAAGACAGAAACAAATAGCAATAAAGATCGCTGCATATACATAATATTTAAATTGGGTACTGATCAGACTTTTAATTCCCTCCTTATCCCCCATACCCTTGGCATGCGAAACCAGTGGCATTAATGCAACAGAATGTCTGCCGATCAGCGACTGTGTCATCTGTATGGGGCGTTTATTAATCTCAAAAACGGTGACCATTGCAGGGGCAATAAATCGTGCAAGAACGATCATGTCCATGCTTGCAGACAAACCGCCAATAATTCTGGAAATGGAGGTAAACGAAAAGATCTTTATGAAATTTTTAAAATGGCGCATTTCAAAAATGATCTTTATCTTTTCTCTTTTTAGTGCGATTTGAAGGGCGGAAAAGTTGAATACATTAATATAGAGCGCTCGACATAAATTGGCAATGGCGATTGAAATTACTCCAAAGCCTGCAAACAATAATGATATATTGGCAAAAAGGAACAGAAAATTGCCTGTTAAGGAACTTATGGCTACCGGACCTGAGTTGTGAAGCCCCTGATTGATTCCCGACAAGCTGAAGGAAACGAGCGACATTCCTGTCGCAATTATAGAGATCAACAACGCGGCCTGCAAGCCATCGTACTTAGACACATCTTTGTCGATGATGCTGCCTGTCAGCAAATAAAAACCAAAACCAGCAATGATTGAAATGACCAGGATAGCTATTGATGCGATTAATCCCGAGCCTATTGTCAAACCAATATTAATGTGTTCCTTCTGCCCGCGGAGTTGTGCAATTTTCTGTTGGAGTACATCACCAACTCCGGGATCTGCCAATGTCATCCAAGCTAGTATATTCCCTGTTGCAAGCCATAAGCCCAGGGTCGAGGAGTCAATCCGCTTCAAATACAAGGGCAGCAGGATGATGGAATTTATAATGTTAGTAATAACGTATCCATACTGAAAAATAAAATTCCACCTTAAAACCTTAGTATCCATTAGTTTTTACTTTCTGTACCGATTCTTTTCTGATCGTAATTCTTCCCATAAACCATTCCTGATCCATAACCATAACCATAGCTATTGTTACCGAATCCCCTTTGTGACACCGCATTAAACACGATAGCCGGATTGGGCAAATTGTTTAATTTGATGTTTTCGTCAATTCTTTCGACAAAAGCTTTAGGGGTATACCCATGCCGAACTACAAACAGCGTAGCATCGCATAAGGCAGCCAATATATAAGCATCTGACACGGGCCCAACGGGCGGAGCATCAACTATAATGTAGTCAAATTCCACGTCCAGATAATTCATTAATTCTTCTGCTTTACCATTCATGATCAGCTCTGCAGGATCCTCAGGCAAATCCCCGGTTAGCAAAATGGATAAATTTTCATTTACTCCCGATGGTATCATGATGTGCCCGGCTTCAACCCTGCCCTGCAGATAGTCCGTAATTCCCAGAGTTTGTTTCTTATTGAACTTACGGTGTATGGATGGGTTATTTAAATCAAAATCTAATAAAGCAACCTTTTTACCCGTCATTGCCAGCGTTATAGCCAGGTTGGATGCAATAAAGCTCTTCCCTTCACCGGTAATCGCGGAAGTGACCATGATCTTTTTCTTCATGGTGCTGATGCCAATGTAGTGTAAAGTTGTTCTAAGGCTACGGAATTGCTCTGCAATTAAAGTCCGCTGTTTAGCGCCCGTTACGATATATTTATTAGCAGTGTTTGCCGCAATTTCCGCAATAACGGGCAGGGTGGTTAATGCTTCGATATCTCTTTGAAACATAATGTTTCTGGTCATTCCTTCTTTCAGGGACACAAATCCAATTCCTATAATGCCTGCTCCAAAAAGGGCAGCAAGATAAACCATCTTCTTTTTCGGGCTTACCGGAAATTCCGAGGATTCAGCACTACTAACAATTTTGCTGCCCGACCCATTGGCA
>CBFGNP010000554.1:0-3737 GCA_965650095.1 uncultured Pedobacter sp.
AGTAATGCCCAGAGCAGATTCCTGTGCGGCTATTTGCTTTTTAATAATAGCAATCTGCGCGTTGGCATCGTCCAGTTGTTTCGGTGTAGCTGCATCAGCCTTCAACAGGTTTGTAATCCTATGCTGTTCCCTTACTGCCTGCTTTAATTGCTCTTGAGATGCCGCTACCTGTGCCGAAACATCGGGTCTCTTGCCCAATACCGCAGCGATCTGCGCCTGCAGCTGCTTCTTTTTTAAGTAGAGCTGAGTGCTGTCGATATAACCAACGGTTTGCCCTGCTTTCAGGACCTGACCTTCTTCAATGTTCAACACCTTAATTAGTCCGTTTGCCTCCGCCGAGACGATGGTTTCTACCGCTTCAAATGTTCCCGAGGCATCGTAGGCTTGCTCTTTCGGCCCACATGAAATCAGGAACAGGATTGCAAATGCTATTTTCTTCATGTTATGTCTGTTTGATTTTTTTAATTACCGGTAGTGGTTTGTTTATTGTATTGTGCCAACAGCAATTGTATTTCGTGCATGATCTTGCTCTGTCTCGCCTGGTCCTCTGCATTCACCTCACGTAAATAATCACTGGTATTGATCACGCCGTTTTCCAGCTGCGCGGCAGAAGCCTCCTTAATACTTGCCCGAAGGGCGATGATCTCATCGTCCGATCGCAACAGATCGGTTTGCTTATCAATTTCAGCCTCCTGCTGTTTTACCGTAAAATCAGTATTCAGCAAAAAGCTTTCCTTTTGCAGGTCAATTTCTTTTCTGTTGATCTCCAGGATCGCCTTTTCCTTTTTCCTGGTATAAAATCCAGATAAAGGCCAGCTCATCCTCAGCCCGCCAATGGCAAAAGGCTCAACGGCGTTGTTTAACATATTTAACGCGGGCCTGCCTAGCCCGCCCTGTAAAAACAGGTTGAACTTCGGCAGGTTACGGGCAACAATCGCCTGTTCCTTTACATCCAGACTTTTACGCTGATTTTGGTATAAGTCCAGTTCCGGCCTGTGCAGCTCGTTCTGCATAACCGGCCTTCCAGGTTTAAGCAAAACCACATCTTCCTTAAGCTTTTTGTGGATAAACAGACCCAGCACATCCATATAACCTTTTCGCGTAAACTTCAGTTCTGTGCTTTTCTGGTTTACTTTAAGCAATTCTGCCTGCAGCACCTTTAAGCTACTTTTAAAGCCGGTCCCATTTGCTATAAGCGCCTGTGCTTTGTCGACCCCAAGCCGCAGATCCTTTTTAAGAAGTTCATTTTGCTCCAACTGTGCGTCGATCAGCAAGAGGCCAAAAAATAGCTGATTTACCCGTTCTTTTAGTTTATAAAGCTCGACTTCCAGTCTTTGGCTTTCCACAGCAGCATTCACAGCTATGGCTTCTTTCTGCTGCCTGATCATCCCACCGTCGAACAGCACCTGGGTTCCTTCTCCGCTTAGCCGGTACTGGTCTTTGCTTATTTCAGGAATGTTCATGCCGGGGATCCGGATGGGGATCTGCGTGACGTCCGACTGGTAACTGGCCTGCCCATTGATGTTAAATTGTGGCAGATAAGCTTTTGCTGCATTCTCCATAGAATAGGCTGCAGCCCTGGATATCAATTCTGCTTGTTTTACCAGTGGATAGTTCTGACGTGCCAAGGCATAGCATTCTTCAATGGAAAGCTGAGGCTGACTTTGTGCATTCGTTTGATAAAACACAAAACAAATCACGATGCTAAAAATTATGGGTTTCATTTCTATTGTCTATTAATCTGTTTTAATCATTTGATTAATCGGTATACAAATTTTTTTAGTGCGTTTTTATCATGGCATCAATCCAGATGGGGATCATTTGCTTTCTTTCTTCTACCATTTTGTCAAAATCCTCCTGTTTCAATTCTCCAATTACTTTTAATAGCGGACTGGCCACAAAGGGGAACACGGTTAAGCTGATAATATTCATGATAAAATGAAGTGAATTAACCCTACCGTTCAGTGCCTCACGCAGCTGCTGATAAAAATGAGACTTGAGGAGAATTTCCTTCACATTCATGTTGTTGGCTAGTTTCTCCGGATTGGATTTTATCTCATGCAAAATAAACAAAGGCATGTCGGGTTGGGTTCTCAGTAAATTGATATAGTTCTCTGCTACCCTGGCCACTTTTTCAGTGAGGCTCAAGGCTTCATTATTTAAAAGTCCTTTTATTCCTGTTAAAAACTGCTGTATATTATCCATCATGACAATATCAAACAGCTTTTCCTTACTCCTGAAATAGTAGTTCAATAAAGCAAGGTTAATCCCAGCTTCTTCTGCAATATCTCTTGTACGCGTGCCCGAAAAGCCTTTTTTTGTAAATACCAAATTTGCCGCAGCCTTAATCTTTTCCTCTGTGGAATTATCTGTTTCCGGCTTTTTCTTACTCATATCCTTTATCCTCATTAGGTTATTACAAATTTAAATATAAATATTTGACTTAAACAAATAATTTAATCATATGATTAAAACAATATATTCATTGTCGCAGCTGCACCGCTAAGATGTCGCGTATTGCCACATTAATTTCAATTCCTTATCGATAAATTTGGTTATTGACAATCTAATTCTACATCATATGAATCAGAACATGATCTGCTGGTTTGAAACCTATGTCCGCGACATGGAAAGAGCGAAGAAATTTTACAGTGCTGTTCTTGGAACCCAGTTCACAGACGTGACTGGCCCGGGCGAATCCCCGGAAGGCATGGAAATGGCCTTTTTTTCGAGTCTCGAGAATCAGGGCGTATCAGGAGCACTAGTAAAAATGGAAGGCACAAAAGAGGGCGATGGTGCCTGTGTTAATACGATGGTATATTTTCCCTGCGAAGACTGCAGTGTGGAAGAAAGCCGCGTAACCAGTGCAGGCGGGCATGTGAACCGGTCAAAATTTTCGATTGGCGAATTCGGATTTTGCGCCATTTGTGCCGATACAGAAGGAAATCCTTTTGGTCTGTTCTCCATGAAGTAACACCTTCAGCAGGAAAAAGGTGCTCCCTATAGCATTAGAGTTTGGACAATATGAAATATTGTAAGTATCTTAGTATCAATTAACTTACAAAATATATTCGTTTAACTAAACTAACTGTTATGAACAAAATCTTAATCGCCGGCATCGCCGGTGGAGTCATCTTTTTCCTGCTTGGCTGGCTGGTTTATGGTATTATTCTGATGGACTTTATGTCGGCAAACTCCGGAGTACCTGCTGCACTGCAAAAGCGAATGCCTGACATGCTCCCACTGGCCATCGCCAATCTAGCCTGGGGCTTTCTATATGCCCTTGTTTTGGGGAAATGGAGCGGGTATCTAAGCATCGCGCAGGGTGCAACGCGGGGGGCATTACTGGCGCTGCTGGTAGCCCTGTTTCTTGATCTTAGTATGTATGCCACCACAACTATGTTTACCAGCAGCGCGCTACTGGCAGATATTATTGCCATGACCGTGATCGGGGCAGTTGGCGGGGCAGCGATAACCTGGATATTGAGTCTGCGGACAAACAACGTGCTTATCAGGGATTAGTCATGAAAAAAGCGGCAGACGAAAATCTGCCGCTTTATCCCTTGCCAACATCCTCCTATTGTACTTTATTTTTGAATTTTATTTGCAGCGAGCACTGGCGCTGTACCGTGCCCGTTTGTGCTCAGACTTAAGAAATTATCGAACTTCACATTCTTCAGGTTACTGGCGATGAAGGTATGCTGATCGGTTACACCACTCATTTTCAACTTTGCATC